>NZ_JAODYT010000007.1:0-115833 GCF_029834875.1 Pseudomonas sp. GD04158
CGCACTGCAGGCGCGCCAGCGGGCATTGGAAGGTCGCACCGCACTGGCGACCGCGCAGGTGGCGTTGTACGTGGCGCTGGGCGGTGGCTGGCAGGCGGGAGGCGCGCAGGCTGCGGATACGCCGAGCGAGGCTGGAACCGTGGAGCGCGAACGCTGATTGGCTTCCTGGGCCAGGCGGCTCAGGCGGGCGGCAGTTTTTCCAGAAAGCGCATCAGCAGGCTTTCTTCGGCGCGCAGGCCCTTGCGCGATGTCGCCAGGCGGATGCCGGCCAGCTCGCCAGCGAGGAAGGCGTCGATCAGGGCCGGATGGATGTAGCACTTGCGGCAGACCGCCGGCGTATTGCGCAGCTGCTGCGCCACCTCCTTGACCATGGCCACCACGTGCTTCTTGGCTGCGCTTTCCGGCTGCCATTCGAGCTCGCGCAATAGCGTCAGGGCCAGCGCGCTGCCGGCCCAGGTGCGGTAGTGCTTGGCGGTGAAGTCGGCGCCGGTAAGTTCACGCAGGTACTCGTTGATATCGGTGGAGGTCACCGCGCGACGCTCGCCATGCTCGTCCAGATACTGGAACAGGTGTTGCCCGGGCAGTTCCAGACAGCGCTGGATGATGCGCGCCAGGCGTCGATCGTTGACCTGCACCTCATGCTCGATGCCGCTCTTGCCGCGAAAGTGAAAGCGTATGGTGTTGCCTTGCACCTCGACGTGACGGTTGCGCAGGGTGGTCAGCCCATAGGAGCGATTGTCCCGCGCGTAGCGGGCGTTGCCGACCCGGATCAGGGTGTTGTCCAGCAGCATGATCACGGTCGCCAGCACCTTCTCGCGGCGGTGTTCGCGCAGGTTCAGGTGCTGCTGCAGCGCTTCGCGCAGCGCCGGCAGGGCTTTGCCGAATGCCAGCAGGCTGGCGTACTTGTCCGCATCGCGGATTTCGCGCCAGCGGGCGTGGTAACGGTATTGCTTGCGCCCGCGGGCATCGCGGCCGGTTGCCTGCAGATGACCGTTGGCCAGTGGGCAGATCCAGACATCGGTGTAGGCAGGCGGCACTGCCAGGGCATTGATGCGAGCCACCTCCTTGGGATCGCTGATGCGCTGGCCCTGCGTGTCGAAGTAGCAGAACTTGCCGCGCAGCTTGCGGCGGCTGATGCCCGGCATGCTGTCGTCGACATAGCGCAGGTCGGCCGGTAGTTCGATGTCGCCAGGCGCCAGGCTCATCGGCGCCCCCCTCGACAAAACCTCACAACAGGCGAAACGGCGATGGCAGGGCAAAGGACAACGTCGGGCATGGGTATCGCTCGTTGCAGCAGATATGAATTAGCCCGCCAAACGAGGCGGGAGTTCACTCTTTACGAGCGGGAAGAGGGGCCGAGCGTCAGGGCGCTGCGCTGTTTCTGACTGCCTGCTGCCAGCTCTGTGCGCCGGCTCTGATCAGCCAGCAGGCGAGGATGAACGGCATGGTCAGGGCCGGCAGGCCGAGGGCGCTGAAACCGGGCTGCAGCAGCAGGGCGAGCAGGATGCCGAGGGCGGGCACCCAGAGGTTGCGGTGTACCTGGGCCAGGGCAATGGCCGCCAGAGTGGCGTTGTAGCCGTAGAGACCGGCCAGCGCACCCTCGCCGGGCCAGCCGGAGAAGAGCGCCAGGGCGAAGCCGCCGCTGGAACCCAGCAGCGCCCACAGCGCCATGCGGCCATCGGCCAGGCGCAAGCCGAGCAGCAGGCACAGGCCGGCCAGTGGCGAGTCGAGGAAGATCACCTGACCGAGGCCGCGCAGCACGGCGAGTATCAGCTGCAGGAGGCTCAGCGCCGGCGCGTCGGGCGCGCTGGCTGGCGGTGCAGCTGACAGCTCCAGCTGAGCGAGCAGTGCCAGCAGCAGCCAACCCAGCAGCACGAAGGGAAAGGTGAAGGCGGGCAGCCAGCCATGCCGGCGCATGCGCCGCACCCAGGGTGCCAGCAGCAGGCTGGACAGCGTGGCGCTGGCGATGATCAGCACGGGCAGCAGCGGCGTCCACGGTAGTTTCAGGCTCAGCAGCAGACCCAGCAGGACGCCGTTGTAGCCGTACAGGCCGATGGCGATATCCGCCTTGGGGTAGCCGCGGCGTTGTGCCACCCATGTCGAGGTCAGGCCGCCGAGCAGGGCGCCGGGCAGCAGCTCGGGTGCGCCGATCAGAATTGCGAGCAGCACCAGTGCGCCGCATCCGGGGCTCTTTTGCAGGAAGATCTGGGCGAAGCCGCAGAGCAGGGCGCGCAGGCTTTGCAGGGCAGGGTGTGAGGTTGGTAGTCGGGGCATGATGTATATGCCAAGAGAGCCCTCTCCCCCAGCCCCTCTCCCATAAATGGGAGAGGGGAGCTGTCCGTGTCGCTTGGAGGAGACGTGTAGGGTGCGCCGTGCGCACCAAAACCGCCTTGCCATAGCAGGTGCGCAAGGCCTAAGTGGCCCCGCGACATCCTGCGTTGGCTTTATGCGTAGCCCAGATGAAAGCCGGGAAGCAGCAGTCGAGCATTCCCCGGATTTCATCCGGGCTACGGGGCGAGTCACTGCAGCGTTTCGATCCTCAGGCTGTTGGTGCTGCCGGGCTGGCCGAAGGGTTCGCCGGCGGTGATCACCACGGTTTCGCCGCGCTTGGCCATGCCCTGGGCCTGGGCGATCTCCAGCGCGGTGCTGGTGACTTCCTCGACCCGGCGCAGGCGCTCGTTGACCACCGAGTAGATGCCCCAGGCCACGGTCAGGCGGCGGGCAGTGGTTAGGCTCGGCGTCAGGCTCAAGATCGGCGCCTTCGGTCGTTCACGCGAGGCACGCAGGCTGGAGCTGCCGGATTCCGTGTAGTTGACCAAAGCCGCCACCGGCAGGATTGAGCTGATGCGGCGGATGGCGCAGCTGATGGCGTCGCTGGCGGTGGCCTCGGCCTGCGGGCGGCCGACGTCGAGCTGGCTCTGGTAGTCCGGGCCGTTTTCCACCTGGCGGATGATCTTGCTCATCATCTGCACGGTTTCCAGCGGGTAGTCGCCGGAGGCGGTCTCGGCCGACAGCATCACCGCATCGGCGCCTTCGGCCACGGCGTTGGCCACATCGGTGACTTCGGCGCGGGTCGGCGCCGGGGAGAAGCGCATGGATTCGAGCATCTGTGTGGCGACCACTACCGGGCGGCCCAGTTGGCGGCAGGTGCGCACGATGTCCTTCTGGATGCGCGGCACGTTTTCGGCCGGCACTTCCACGCCCAGATCACCGCGCGCCACCATGATCGCGTCGCACAGCTTGGCGATTTCTTCCAGGTGAATCACCGCCGAGGGCTTCTCGATCTTGGCCATCAGGAAGGCCTTGCCGCCAATCAGCTCGCGGGCTTCGACGATGTCCTCGGGGCGTTGCACGAACGACAGCGCCACCCAGTCCACGCCCAGCTCCAGGCCGAAGGCCAGGTCGCGACGATCCTTCTCGGTCAGTGGCGACAGCTGCAGCACGGCCTCGGGCACATTGACGCCCTTGCGGTCGGACAGCTCGCCACCGGCGATCACCTCGGTTATCACGGCGTCATTCTGCTTGGCGGTCACTTTCAGGCGCAGGCGGCCGTCGTCCAGCAGCAGGCTCATGCCAGGCTGCAGGGCTTCGATGATTTCCGGGTGGGGCAGGTTGACCCGGCTGGCGTCGCCGGGCGTGGCGTCCAGATCCAGGCGCAGGCTCTGGCCGTTGACCAGATGCACCTTGCCTTCGGCGAAACGGCCGACGCGCAGCTTGGGCCCCTGCAGGTCCATGAGAATGCCGATGGGCTGATTCAGCTCGCGCTCCACCTCGCGCACCCACTGGTAGCGCTGGGCGTGATCGGCGTGCTCGCCGTGGCTGAAGTTGAGGCGGAACAGGTTGACCCCGGCCTCCACCAGCTGGCGGATATGCGCGGCGTCGCGGATGGCCGGGCCGAGGGTGGCGAGGATCTTTACTTTCTTGTCGGCGTTCATTGAGCAGGGCTCTCGAGAATGAGGATGGCGCGGAAATCGTTGACGTTGGTACGGGTCGGGCCGGTGACGATCAGCTCGTCGAGGGCTGCGAAGTAGCCATAGCCGTTGTTGTTGTCCAGTTCGTCGCGGGCCGATAGGCCCTTGATGCCGGCACGGGCATGGCTGTAGGGCGTCATGATGGCGCCGGCGTTGTCTTCGGAGCCGTCGATGCCGTCGGTGTCACCGGCCAGCGCGTAGACGCCGGGCAGGCCC
The DNA here is from genome assembly GCF_029834875.1 of Pseudomonas sp. GD04158. NCBI lineage: Bacteria > Pseudomonadati > Pseudomonadota > Gammaproteobacteria > Pseudomonadales > Pseudomonadaceae > Pseudomonas > Pseudomonas sp. GD04158. Next base: position 4,188 of record NZ_JAODYT010000007.1, read on the forward strand.
TTGAGGCTCTCGGTGAGGCTCAGGAGAAATTCGGCGTTGCGTCCGCCACGGCCGTTGCCGCGCACGGTGACGGTGGTTTCGCCGCCGGAGAGGATCACGCACGGAGGCTTGATCGGCTGGCCGTGCAGCTGCACCTGGCGGGCGATGCCGGCATGCACCTTGGCCACGTCGCGCGACTCGCCTTCCAGGTCGCCGAGAATCAGCACCGGCAGGCCGGCCGCTTCGGCCTTGGCTGCGGCGGCGTCGAGCGACTGCTGCGGGGTGGCGATTAGCTGGAAGTGGCTGCGGGCGAGCACCGGGTCGCCCGGCTTGACCGTTTCCGAGCGCGGGTCCTGCAGCCAGGCGTGCACGTTGGCCGGGATGTCGATGCCATAGCGAGCGAGAATCGCCAGGGCTTCTGCCGAGGTGGTCGGGTCGCCCACGGTGGGGCCGGAGGCGATTACCGTGGCCTCGTCACCGGGTACGTCGGAGATGGCGTAGGTGTAGACGGTCGCCGGCCAGCAGGCCTTGGCCAGGCGGCCCCCCTTGATCGCCGAGAGGTGCTTGCGCACGCAGTTCATCTCGCCAATGGTGGCGCCGGACTTGAGCAGCGCCTTGTTGATCGCCTGCTTGTCCTTAAGGCTGATGCCCTCGGCCGGCAGCGCCAGCAGCGAGGAGCCGCCGCCGGAAAGCAGGAAAATCACCCGATCGTCTTCGGACAGGTTCGACACCAGCTCCAGCACGCGGCGGGCGACGCGCTCGCCGGCATCGTCCGGCACCGGGTGCGCGGCTTCCACCACCTCGATCTTCCTGCAATCGGCGCCGTGCTCGTAGCGGGTCACCACCAGGCCGCTGACCTCGCCCTGCCACTCCTGCTCGATCACCTCGGCCATGGCCGCGGCGGCCTTGCCGGCGCCGATGACGATGACGCGACCACTACGGTCGGCGGGCAGATGGTCGGCCAGCACCTGGCGCGGATGGGCGGCGGCAATGGCGGTAGCGAACAGGTCGCGCAGCAGGCGTTGCGGGTCGAAGGTCATGGCGGTGTTCTCTTGTTCTTGGCTTGAGAGTCGCGTAGCGAGGCGGGCAGGCCGCGTAGGCGTCGATGCGTCGGGGTGCCTGCGCGGCATGCCCGTCAGGGTGACGCAGGGTCGATTCCAGTCCGCAGGCGCCGCGTTGGCAGCGCCTGGGGAGTGGAATCGACCAACCTGGCAATCGGGCCGTGACACCTCCTGCCAGGAAGGTCGAAAGGGTGCCGGGGCGATCCGGCTGGTCGGTGCGCACGGCGCACCCTACGGCTCGCGATACACCGTAGGGTGCGCCGCGCGCACCGCCTTGTTACTCGCCGCGGATATTGAAGTTGGCCATATGCTCCAGACCCTTGATCAGGGCGGAGTGGTCCCAGCCGCTGCCGCCGAGGGCCGCGCAGGTGCTGAACACCTGCTGGGCATTGGCGGTGTTGGGCAGGTTCAGGCCCAGCTCGCGGGCGCCGGACAGCGCCAGGTTCAGATCCTTCTGGTGCAGGCTGATGCGGAAGCCCGGATCGAAGGTGCCCTTGATCATGCGCTCGCCGTGCACTTCGAGGATCTTCGAGCCGGCGAAGCCGCCCATCAGCGCCTCACGCACCTTGGCCGGGTCGGCGCCGTTCTTGGCGGCGAACAGCAGGGCTTCGGCCACCGCCTGGATGTTCAGCGCGACGATGATCTGGTTGGCCACCTTGGCGGTCTGGCCGTCACCGTTGCCGCCGACGCGGGTGATGTTCTTGCCCATGGCCTGGAACAGCGGCAGGGCGCGTTCGAAGGCGTTCGGGCAACCACCGACCATGATCGACAGGGTGGCGGCCTTGGCACCGACTTCGCCGCCGGATACCGGGGCGTCCAGGTAGGCGGCGCCGGTGGCCTTGATCTTCTCGGCGAAGGCCTTGGTGGCGGTGGGGGAGATCGAGCTCATGTCGATCACTACCTTGCCGGCACCGACGCCCGCAGCAACGCCGTCGGCGCGGAACAGCACGTCTTCGACCTGCGGGGTGTCCGGGACCATGACGATGATGAATTCGGCTTCCTGGGCCACTTCCTTCGGGTTGGCCAGGGCGATGCCGTTGTCGCCGACCAGGTCGGCCGGGGCCTTGTCGAAGTGCTCGGAGAAGAACAGGGTGTGGCCGGCCTTCTGCAGGTTCTGCGCCATGGGCTTGCCCATGATGCCGGTGCCGATAAATCCGATTTTTGCCATGAGATGAGTCTCCTCAGATTGCGTTGTGCATGCTGTTCTGGTGGGAAGCCATCCAGCCGAGGCCGGCAGCGGTGGTGGTTGCCGGCTTGTATTCACAGCCGATCCAGCCCTGGTAGCCGATGCGATCCAGGTGTTCGAAGAGGAAGCGGTAGTTGATCTCGCCGGTGCCCGGCTCGTTGCGGCCCGGGTTGTCTGCCAGCTGCACGTGGTTGATGGCGGCCAGGTTGCTCTCGACCGTGCGGGCCAGGTCACCTTCCATGATCTGCATGTGGTAGATGTCGTACTGCAGGTACAGGTTGGTGCTGCCGACCTTGTTGCGGATGTCCAGGGCCTGCTTGGTGGTGCTGAGGTAGAAGCCGGGGATGTCGCGGGTGTTGATGGCTTCCATCACCAGGCGGATACCGGCGCCGGCCAGCTTGTCGGCGGCATAGCGCAGGTTGTCGACGAAGGTCTTCTCGACGGTCGCGCAATCCATGCCCTGCGGACGGATGCCGGCCAGGCAGTTGATCTGCTTGTTGCCCAGCACCTTGGCGTAGGCGATGGCCTTGTCGACACCGGCGCGGAATTCCTCGACGCGATCAGGATGGCAGGCGATGCCGCGCTCGCCCTTGCCCCAGTCGCCGGCCGGCAGGTTGAACAGCACCTGTTCCAGCTTGTTGGCGTCCAGACGGGCCTTGATCTCTTCCACCGCGAAGTCATAGGGGAAGAGGTATTCCACGCCGCTGAAACCGGCTTCGGCGGCGGCGGCGAAACGTTCCAGAAAGTCCACTTCGGTGAACAGCATGGACAGGTTGGCAGCAAAACGGGGCATAAGAAATTCCTCGGTTGCGTAGGGTGTGGTGGCCCGTAGGGTGCGCCGTGCGCACCAGGTGGTACGCGTCGGGTATGCGGTGCGCGCGGCGCACCCTACGGATCAGTCGAGCAGCGAGATGGCGGTCGGGGCGTCGACGCCGCGCTCGGCCAGTTCCTCGAACTCGTTGATGGCGTTGATCTCGGTGCCCATGGAGATGTTGGTGACACGCTCCAGAATCACCTCGACCACCACCGGCACGCGGTGCTCGGCCATCAGGCGCTTGGCTTCCGCGAAGGCGTTCTGCAGCTCGTTCGGGTCGAACACGCGGATCGCCTTGCAGCCCAGGCCCTCGACCACGGCGATGTGGTCGACGCCGTAACCGTTGAGCTCCGGCGCATTGATGTTCTCGAACGCCAGCTGCACGCAGTAGTCGATGTCGAAGCCGCGCTGCGCCTGACGGATCAGGCCCAGGTAGGAGTTGTTCACCAGCACGTGGATGTACGGCAGGTTGAACTGCGCGCCGACGGCCAGCTCCTCGATCATGAACTGGAAGTCGTAGTCGCCGGACAGCGCCACCACGTTGCGGGTCGGGTCGGCCTTGACCACGCCCAGGGCCGCCGGAATGGTCCAGCCCAGCGGGCCGGCCTGACCGCAGTTGATCCAGTGGCGCGGCTTGTACACGTGGAGGAACTGCGCGCCGGCGATCTGCGACAGACCGATGGTGCTGACGTAGCAGGTGTCCTTGCCGAAGGCTTCGTTCATTTCCTCGTAGACGCGCTGCGGCTTGGCCGGCACGTTGTCGAAGTGGGTCTTGCGCTGCAGGGTGCGCTTGCGCTCGCGGCAGGCTTCGACCCAGGCGCTGCGGTCCTTCAGCTTGCCGGCGGCTTTCCATTCGCGGGCGACTTCCAGGAAGGCGTCCAGCGCACTGCCGGCGTCGGAGACGATGCCCAGGTCCGGGTTGAACACGCGGCCAATCTGGGTCGGTTCGATGTCGACGTGGATAAACTTGCGGCCCTCGGTGTAGACGTCCACCGAGCCGGTATGGCGGTTGGCCCAGCGGTTGCCGATGCCGAACACCAGGTCGGAGGCGAGCAGGGTGGCGTTGCCGTAACGATGCGAAGTCTGCAGGCCGACCATGCCGACCATCAGCTTGTGATCGTCGGGGATCGCGCCCCAGCCCATCAGGGTCGGCACCACCGGCACGCCAGTCAGCTCGGCGAACTCCACCAGCTTGTCCGCCGCATCGGCGTTGAAGATGCCGCCACCGGCGACCAGCAGCGGGCGCTCGGCCTCGTTGAGCATGGCGATGGCCTTCTCGGCCTGGACGCGGCTGGTGCTCGGCTTGGCTACCGGCAGCGGCTCGTAGGCGTCGATATCGAACTCGATCTCGGCCATCTGCACGTCGAACGGCAGGTCGATCAGCACCGGGCCGGGGCGGCCGCTACGCATTTCATGGAAGGCACGCTGGAAGGCGCGCGGCACCTGGCCGGGCTCCATCACGGTGGTGGCCCACTTGGTCACCGGGCCGACGATGCTGGTGATGTCGACCGCCTGGAAATCTTCCTTGTGCATGCGCGCACGCGGCGCCTGGCCGGTGATGCACAGGATCGGGATGGAGTCGGCGGAGGCCGAGTACAGGCCGGTGACCATGTCGGTGCCGGCCGGGCCCGAGGTACCGATGCACACGCCGATATTGCCGGCATTGGTGCGGGTGTAACCCTCGGCCATGTGCGAAGCGCCTTCGACGTGACGGGCCAGGACGTGATCGATGCCACCGAGTTTCTTCAGGGCGGCATACAGGGGGTTGATGGCAGCGCCGGGGACGCCGAACGCGGTATCGACGCCTTCGCGACGCATCACCAGTACGGCTGCCTCGATTGCTCTCATTCTGGCCATATCTTGTGCCTCTTTTGTTATCAGATTGTATACAAAACGCCTGACTCGGATTCTATGCAGGCCATGACTTCGCGGTCAACATTTTTTCCGAGGCAGTCTGTCACCGCGGCGGATTTCTTTTAAAACGCCTGTTTGAGCGGGTTTGGCCGGGTGGTCGGCCGTAATGTTCGGATAACTGTATACAATGAAAAATAATATTGTATGTAGGTATTGAAGTTTTTGTTTCTGGTGGGATAGTGAGGGCGAGCTTTGGATTGCTCGGGGCATGCCGCCGTACGCCAAGTGCTGGTGCCTCGAGTGTTCGTTCCCTTTGTCACTTAGGAGTCATCACCATGATCCACTTGAACCTGCAAACCGCCAACGCCATCGGCAACCGCGCCCTGGCCGTGGGCCGCGAGATAAAGGCGGCACCGCTGACCGTCGCCGTACTGGATGCCGGCGGGCATCTGATCAGCCTGCAGCGCGAGGACGGCGCCAGCCTGCTGCGCCCGCAGATCGCCATCGGCAAGGCCTGGGGCGCGCTGGCCCTGGGCAAGGGCTCGCGCCTGATCGCCGCCGACGCGCAGCAGCGTCCGGCCTTTATCGGTGCGGTGAACAACCTGGCCCAGGGCAGCCTGGTGCCGGCGCCGGGCGGGGTATTGATCCGCGACGAACGCGGTGAAGTGATCGGCGCCGTCGGCATCACCGGCGACACCTCGGATATCGACGAGCAGTGTGCAGTCAGCGCGCTGGAGTCGCTGGGCCTGAAGGCGGATGCCGGGGCGTAGGGTGTGCCGTGCGCACCGGCTTTACCGCCGGTGCGCCCTATGCCCTGGATTGCATCCGGGCTGCGGCCCGTAGGGTGCGCCGCGCGCACCGACTTATGACGCGGACGTTCGGGAAGCCTTTGGTGCGCACGGCGCACCCTACGGACTGGCGTATGCCGCTGGCTCGACGTAGTGCGTAGGGTGGATGTCGCTTCTACATCCACCAAGGAGGTGGCTCGATAAGGCGCGATCCATCCTGCGGACTTTCGGATATGTCCCTGACTCTTCGTAGGGTGCGCCGCGCGCACCGAATTCAGTACGTCGAGTTCGGGAAGTCTTGGTGCGCACGGCGCACCCTACGGACTGGCGTATGTCGCTGGCTCGACGTAGTGCGTAGGGTGGGTGTCGCTTTTATATCCACCAGGGCGGTGGATCGGTAAGGCGCGATCCATCCTGCGGAATTTCGGAGATGCCCCTGGCTCTTCGTAGGGTGCGCCGCGCGCACCGAATTCATTACGCGGAGTTCGGGAAGTCTTGGTGCGCATGGCGCATCCTACGGCGGTCAGCCGCTAGACGCTGCTGACCAGCTCGGACGCCGTCGACGGCGCCGGGGCGACTTCGCAGCCCTTGAGCACCAGGCGGATGATGGTCTGCGCCGCGGCTTCGTAATCGGCGTCGTCCAGGCTGGCCTTGCCGGTGACGGTGGAAATCTGCCAGTCGAAGTCGGCGTAGGTCTGGGTCGCGGCCCAGATGCTGAACAGCAGGTGGTTTGGGTCGACTTTGGCCATCAGGCCCTGGTCGATCCAGCGCTGGATGCAGGCGATGTTGTGCTTGGCCTGGTCGTTGAGCTGCTCGGTCTGTTCCGGCGACAGGTGCGGGGCACCGTGCATGATCTCGCTGGCGAACACCTTGGAGGCATGCGGCAGCTCGCGGGAAATGCGGATCTTCGAGCGGATGTAGGCGGTCAGTACCTCGCTCGGGTGGCCCGGCTGGTTGAAGGGCGCAGACGCGGCCAGCAGCGGCTCGATGATGCTTTCCAGGACCTCGCGGTAGAGGTTTTCCTTGGACTTGAAGTAGTAGTAGACATTGGGCTTGGGCAGGCCGGCCTTGGCCGCGATGTCGCTGGTCTTGGTGGCGGCGAAGCCCTTGTCGGCGAACTCTTCGCTGGCCGCGCGCAGGATGAGCTCTATGTTACGCTCGCGAATGCTGGTCATAAGGCCCTGTGTTTTCCTCTGCCGCCGGACGGCGGTCGGGCATGGTAGCACCGGCTTTGCGCGAGGCTCAAGGCAGCGGCCACGGGCTGCGCAGCTGCTATCTGACTCTTGAGTCAAATTTCTGTATACAAGAAATGGCTTTTCTGTTTTTATCCTTCGCAGCGACATCCATGACAAAAAGTCTCGGCGCGTGACGCTGCAGGAGACCCGCTGTGCACACGAACCAACTCGTCGATCCCTTCGGGCGGCGTATCACCTACCTGCGTTTGTCAGTGACGGACCGCTGCGATTTTCGCTGCACCTACTGCATGAGCGAAGACATGCAGTTCGCCCCGCGCCAGCAGATCCTCAGCCTGGAAGAACTCTACGCCGTGGCCGACGCCTTTATCGGCCTTGGCGTGCGGCGTATTCGTATCACTGGTGGCGAACCGCTGGTACGCAAGAATCTGCTGAGCCTGCTGCAGCGCCTGGGCGAGCGTGACGAGCTGGATGACCTGGCGATTACCACCAATGGCTCGCAGCTGGCCGAGATGGCGGCGCCCTTGCGCGCAGCCGGTGTGCGCCGGCTGAACATCAGCCTGGATTCCCTGCGGCGCGAGCGCTTCGCCGCCTTCACCCGGCGTGACAAGCTCGACCAGGTGCTGGCCGGCATCGACGCTGCGCGTACCGCCGGCTTCGACAGAATCAAGCTCAACAGCGTGGTGCAGAGCGGGCGCAACGACGACGAGGTGCTCGATCTGGTCGAGTTTGCCATCGAGCGCGGCCTGGATATCAGCTTTATCGAGGAAATGCCGCTGGGCAGCGTGGTCAGCCACAGCCGCGAGCAGACCTTCTGCTCCAGCGACGAGGTGCGCCAGCGTATCGAACAGCGCCATGCGCTGGTGCGCAGCAGCAAGGTGACTGGTGGCCCCTCGCGCTACTGGCAGGTGGTCGGCACGCAGACCCAGGTAGGGTTCATCTCCCCGCATAGCCACAACTTCTGCGGCGACTGCAACCGCGTGCGGGTCACTGCCGAAGGCAAGCTGGTGCTCTGCCTCGGCCACGACAACGCGCTGGACCTCAAGCGCCTGTTGCGCGCCCATCCGGGGGACAGCGAGCGCCTGCGTCAGGCGCTGACCGAGGCGTTGCGCCTGAAGCCCGAGCGGCACCACTTCGCCACCGACGAGCAGGTCCAGGTGGTGCGCTTCATGAGCATGACCGGTGGCTGAGCCCGTCTGATCGGATTCCCATAACAACAATAAGGAGGCTTTCAATGAAGCCCGTTCGTCTGTGCCTGTTTTCCACCCTTTTGCTGACGCCTGCTGCCCTGGCGCAGACCTACGTGGTCGGCGTCGAGGAGTTGCCGTTCGCGCCGCACTACAGCCTCGATGGCGAGGGCCGGTACCGTGGTTTTGCCCGAGAAGTGCTGGATGCCTTCGCCGCCGACAGCGGTGTCGGCCTGAGCTACAAGGCGCTACCCGTGGATCAGTTGCTGCCGGCCCTGCAGCGTGGCGAGATCGATCTCAAGTACCCCGACAGCCCGCATTGGGCCGGCGCGCAGAAGGCCGGCATGACGCTGCACTACAGTCAGGCCGTGGTCGATTACGTCGATGGCGTGCTGGTGGCACCGCAGCGAAAGGGGCAGGCAGTGGAGAGGCTCGGTCGTCTGGCCATGGTCCAGGGCTGGACGCCGCGCGGTTACGAGCAAGCCATCGACAGCGGGCAGATCCAGCTGAGCTACAGCGACGATCTGCGCCAGATGATTCGTCAGGCGTTGAAGCAGGACACCGATGGCGCCTACTTCAACGTGGTGGTGGCCACGCATTATCTGGACAACATCCGCGCACGGCCCGGTGCGCTGGTGTTCGACCCCAAGCTGCCGCACACCCGCGGCAGCTTTCACCTGTCGAGCCTGCGTCATCCGCAGCTGATCGCCCGTTTCGATCGCTTTCTCGTCGAGCGCTCGGCACAGGTGGCGGCGCTCAAGGCGAGTCATCGCGTAGAGGCCAATCTCGATAGCGACTACCTCGGCCTGGAGCAATGGAAAGTGGACTATTTCGAGCGCCAGAAAGCCAAAGCCGGCGCACAGGCGCCGGCTTCGTCCACTCGATGAGGGCTTAGCAGGCCGTTGAAAAGCGTAGGTGAGGCAGCCAGTGCAAGGCAAAAACAGGCGAAAAAGCGGAGTTTACGAGTTGTAAATGAGCATTTTGAGCCTGTTTTTAACGCTGTAGCGCCGCGCGAAAAATCGCTTTGATGTGCGCGATAAATGTGAGGCGCTGATTCTTTCACATAAGGCAAGGGAATTGCCAAATCACGGTGGTGGCGGGTTGGTATGTCCGAACTGCCACCGCTGCCTCTGTAGGCTCTCAATCCCTCCACGCACCGACCACACCTCGGCAATGACTTGGCCCACGTAGGTGGTCGCCAGGGTGGCTGTAGTGCCGGCGAGACCTGTCTGGCTAGCCAGCACCGCGCTGGTGTCAGCGCGCAGCAGCCGGCAGCTGTAAGTAGTGCCGGCCTCGGGGCCGATGCTGCCGAGGCTTGTGTCGATCAGCTGATCAGCCTGGCTCAACCTGTTCCTATGAGCCCAGCCCAGCACCACGTCACCCTCGATGCTGGTCGGCCAGCTGCTGCCACCGATGGTGAACTGCCCAGGCGGGTAAGGTCTCCCTTGGCGCCCAACAAGAGCCAGGCTGTCGGTACCGGCCAGACCTGGGGCGAGCTGTCCGATACTGGTATTGGTCAGCAGCCTGGCCTGCACCGTGACGCCCGAGGAGTACTCAGTCTCGTCCACCCCTTCAAACGTGTCGTAGAACCACACCCGCGCCCCTGCCGCGTGCTCGCGGGGCACAGTGTCTGCGCAGCCGCGCCCCAAGGTCACCGAGCCGGTGCCCAGGTCAATCGCATCAACCCGCACGATCTCATCGTCGATCAGCGCCGCCTGCCCCAGGGAGACGCGATCCAGATCGAGGCCGCTGGTCAGCGTAGCCACAGTGGGCGCAGTCGAGACGGGAATGGCGCCGACGAGCTGGGCGGTCGGGCACCAGTCCGCGACGCCCCGATCGACGAACGAACCGCTAACCCCTGGGCGTGTAGTGAGGTTGTAGTTGAGCGATAGCCCGGACGGCTTAGCCGCCAACGTCGACAGCCAGGCCGCAGTGACGTCGAGCAGCGCCAGGTTGGCCGGATCGATCAGGCCAGCCAGCTCACGGTATGGCACCTCCATCAGGCGCCGCTGGCTGACCGCCTGTGGCGAGCGATCGGGCGGGACGTAGCCGCTGGGAGGGACCGCAACAAAGGATGCCGATGGCAGGCCAAACACGTCCTGGAGGGCAGTGATGGTGATCGCACCGTTGGCCAGCGTGCCGTCCTCGATCCGCCCGGCCCGCACCACCACTTCGGCAATGCCACGCTTGAGCGAGCGGATACGGAACGCATCGGCCGGCCCGATGCTCGATCCGCGACGGTCCAGCTTGACCTTGTACTTACGAAGGTTGCTGCCCATAACACGCATATCACGCTGCACGACCCGCGCCGCCAGGTCTCCCGTCGGGATGCCCGGATAGCTCCTGGTCTCTGACGATGGGCCGCCCTGCAGCTGCGCGATCGCCTGGTTGACGGCCCTTGCCCGGCGGGTCTCGCCAGTGACCGCGTCTGTGTACTCGACGAACAGCTGGCTGGGCGCGATCAGCGCACTACTGCTCTCGTCCTCCTCGATGCTGAGCAATCCGCTGTCCTCGTCGAACAACGGCAAGTCCGCAACGGTGTAGTCGTCGCGGATCAGCTTGAGGGTGATCAGGCCGGAGTTACGGTCAGGGCCACAGTAGGCGCCGATGTGGTCGGTGATCTGATCGCGGAAGTCGGCCAGAGACCCGGAAGAGCGCTTCCAGCCCAGGCAAAGGCCGAAGCCTTCATTGAACAGCTTCAGCGCTGCAGCCCGGAATGCCGTGTCGTCGAGCATGGCCCGATCGACGCCCAGGCCATTCTCTCGATTGGTGTAGACCTCATAGAGGATGTGCGCCGGGTTCATCGCCCGTACCTGGCCACCCGCCAGGTTGATGGCGCAGGTCTCTGGGTACCAAACATCTCCATCCCAGCCATTCATGCGGCGATAGCGCAGCAGCTCCCAAGGCTTTGGATAAGGGTTGATCGAGGTCACCAGGCCGGAATAGAAGAAGCCGGCGAACCCACGGAAGTTCGGCACATGCCCGCCGCCCAGCGCAGCAGCGAGGCTGGCGTTCAACGGTTGAGCCTCATCCCCCATCATCAAGTCGAAGCGCCCCTGGATGCCGCCTTCGCCCTTGTCGCCGCCGAACAGGTCAGGGGCGTTGATGGTGATGGTCTGGCTGGTTGTGGCGTTGCCCGACCAGGCCACCTTCCCGCTTGCGCGGATCTGCAGCAGGCCGTCAATCGCCTTGGCGATCGCACCGTGAATATCGAAGCTGTAGCGGAAACCCACAGTTTGCGCTTTAGGCTTGGCTCCCATCGCGGGCCTCCTCTACTGAACGAGCATGGGCGACCAGGTGCGCGGCCAAAGCGTTGTCAGTGGCCAGCAGCAGCTCGGCATCGATGCCCTCTTGCACGAACTTCAGCCAATCCAGCCCATGCTCGGCGAAGAACGCCCGAGACTGCTTGGCGCAGTAGCCCGTCCGGGTTGTCCAGGTCGGCACCGTATGCAGGTGCTGGATGGTAACGATCAGCCGGTCGCTCACTTCTTGCTCCCTTTCACCTTGATTGCCTGGCTGCGCTGGTTACGCACCGATAGCACCATCCAGTCCCTCGCCCACACCTGGCCGAAGATCCACTCCTTCTCGGTCCCTTCGTCGCACCGCGGGAAGTCGAAGTCCTGGAAGAAGGCTGGCTTGGGCTTCTTCGGCTTGGGCGCGGTTGCCTGGTTGAGGAGAAACGACGCCACCAAAATCGCAATCTGTGGCCACATGTCAGAACACCTGCTCGCCGTCGAAGGGGGATTTGCCATCCATCTGCGGTGTAGCCCGCATGTTGGCAAGGTTGTTGAACTTGCTGTGGCAGGTAGTGGCCAGGAAGTCGCAGCCGGGGAACACGCGAATCGCTCGGCCGAGGCCGAGTGCTACGGTGCCGCCCAGCAGGGTAAGCACGCCGCCTATATGCCGCTCGATTGTGCGCCTGTCGTATTCGCCCTGGCCGATCGGCCACTCGACCCACCCGCCGGTGAACCAGCCGTCCGGGAACGCGGCAAGAGCCCCACTGCTGATGGTGGCGCCAGTCATGGCCTGGATGGTGGTATCGACGCGCAGTGGGTTGAGGTCGACCTTGCACCAGGGCGAACCGAGATACGTTGTGCAGGTGCGGCTGAACGTATCGCTCAGGCCAGGCCGGTCCATTTCCGCATCAATGCTCTGGCATGTGATGGTGCAGCGGTCCAGCTCGGGCCAGCGCACGCTGGCGATGCTGCCGGTATAGCGCCACTTGCGCTCGGCTTCGCCGTAGTGGCCGTCATAGATGATCAGGCCGATCTTCGAGCTGGGGATGCTGTTGCGAAACGGCTCGGCGACCTCAATGTCGGCTGGCGCGGTGATCAGCAGCGAATCCTGCTTGGCCACGCCGCTCTGGCGGATGCCGTTGTCACTGATGCCGCCGCGCACCGTGCGGAACACCTGGGTCCCCACGGTCACGTCACGGTCGCAGCTGATATACAGCCAGCGCATCACACCGCGGCGGAACTCATAGAAGCGGAGTGGCGCGCCAGTCGCGAGCGAGGTCTCACGACTGCTAAAGCTCATCATCCCGCTCCTCTTTAAATACCGTTGCCCAGGCGGCAACGCCTTCGCTGTCGGTCATGTGCTGGATGCGCTGCACATCGCTCTCGAAGCGCATCAGGTTCATCCAGCTGATGCGCGCGACCTGGTGCGGCTGCACCTCGATGCCCAGGCCGCTACTGAGCGCCAGGCGCTCGACCTGGCTGTTGATCTCCGTCGAACCGATGATGCGGCGCATGCGCACGGTGCCGTCCCACAGCTCAATGCGGATATCCCGCCGACCGGCCTTGCCGGCGCTGAAGCGGGTGTAGCCGATATGGGTGATATCCATGGTGGTGGCCACCGCCGAGACAGTTGCCAAGAGGGTCACGTCATCCATGTGGGTTGGCACCCATACGGCCTGCTGCCGGCCGCGCATGCCATAGATGAAGGATCGAACCAACGCCCGCGCTTCGCGCCCCAGGTCGACATGGCGCTGGCCGAGCACCTGCAACGCACGCCTGGCTGCGTCAGTGATCAGGGGCTGGGCGAAGCCGCTGTCTAGCGTTTTGCGCAGCCGCTCGGCCGCATGGGTCAGGTCCTCGGTCTCGTCCGGCCGGCGCGCCCATACCGGGTAGCCTCTATATAAGGTGGCGGGCAGCCATTCGGGCCAATCCGAGGGCTCGACCACCAAAAAGCGAACCTCTGCTTCGACGAGACGATCGGTGAGCTTGCGCTGAGTAGGTTCTTCGAGCAGCTGGGCGGCGCGAGCTGGATACAGGCGCGAGCCAGCCGGCCAGGGCTGCTGTGTGTTGCGCTTGAGCTGCAGCCCGTTGCTGAGGACGTCGAGGATCTCGACCGTCTCACTGGTAAAGGCGTCCTCACCGCGCAGCATCGCCAAGCCGCCGTCACGAAAGTCCAGGTACTGCGTGCTGCAGGGAATGAATGCAGAGTCGGCGGCGATAGCCACCTGCAGCAGCTGGATGTCCGGCCAGATCGGGATCGACCAGATACGATCACTCCAGCCGAACAGCGCGAGATCGAGCAGCTGTCGCTCGCGCCCCTCGGCATACATCGGCCCGGAAAATTCACGACGCAGCGCGATGCGCAGACGGCGGCGCTGACTGACGGCCGACTCGCTCTGCAGCACATCAGTCAGTGCCGAGAGCACCTCATCGATGCCATCACCCCAGTCGGGCGCGAATGTCCAGGCGATAATGCGGTTGGCGGTGATCCGTAGGCCGGGTGCGCTACCGTTGTCAAATAGCCAGGTAACTACGGTATCAAGGACGGGTTGTCCGTCTGGAGTGACGGTCACATCCCAGGACAACTCCTTCAGGCCAGGGAACAGCAACGGCGGTGCTGGTTGGCCGCCAACCTGTATCCCCTCATCCAGGCCCTCAATGCTGGTCAGCGTACGAGCACCGAGGAAGGCATTCCAGAGAAACACAGGGCTCGTCTGCGCGGAGACGACGTTGCCCAGATCCAGCCGGCTCGGGGTGATATGGACCCGGAAATAGTAGTCGTCAAGGAAGCTACCCCCTCGCCGCCCGTTGATCTCACGCCCGTTGGCCTCAACCGGCCAGTGCATCGAGAGCGCAGCACCACCAGGTGTGCGCTGCATATCAGCCGGGGATGCGCCCACTGCACGGGTATAGAGGTCCGCCGCCCATTGCGGTTCGGTGAAACCACCCGTGCTAGCTGCCCGGAGCAGGCCTTGCAGAATAGCCATATTCAGGGCCCGTCATAGCGCACGGCGTAGCCGAAGGTGCCGCTATGGTCGATGTTGTCGAATGCGGTGCCTCCACCGGTTCCATTGCGCACAACACCATCACGCCTATGCCATGGGAACGTCTTCCAGCGGTCGGGACCAATTTCTATGATCTGACCTGGAACATAGTTGTCATTGCGCACGTGCCGAACATTAACCAAGTCGGCCACCAGGCTGAGCTTGTTAGATGCCCGGAAGCGGTAGAGACGCATCGGAATCAACGCAGCCTCACTGTTCCAGGCCGACGGCTGCGCAGCAACGAGTTGCGAAAAGGCATTAACGCCGGGCAGCGCTGCACTGGGGTCGTTAAGCCGCAAGTTCCACCCGTTCCCATCCAGGTCTGAGTGTAGGTAGACGTCTCTCTGCGCCGGGAATGCCCGGCCGGACGTGTTCCAACCGAACGCCCCAGATGTTAGTCCGTGGCTACCACTGCGATCAGCTCCACCCGCGGCGGGACCGATATGGAATGGCGAGACCACCGTTGGCACGTCATGGTTGATAGGCACCGAGCCGCGGATAGCAGCGACAAACATCCCCGTACCCGGCAGCTGGATGACTGAGCGACCAAATGCGCACCATTGATATCGATCGACGTCGTAGCGAACCGTCAACCAGACCTCATCAACCGGGGCAGTAAAAACGAAAATGTCGTACTGCGCCGGGTATGTCACGTCGAGCGTTGGAGTGCCGGCCTTGGCCATCAAACGGCCGATCTGAACCTCGTTGGGCATGTTCCCGGAAGAAGCCGACGTGCGCCCAGTTAGAGACATGTTGATGGCGTCATTGGTCAGCAGCAGATGGAGCGAGCCCTTGCTGAGTACATTGGTAGCGGCGTTCCATGTCCATCCGTTGTCTGTACATGCCGCGACGAGAGCGCTGCGAATACCGCTCATATCAGCCGCCGAGCCGGTGTAATAGGCCATCAGTCGTCGAGCCTCATTGCGTAGTAGTCGGTGTGGCCGGTGCGGGAAACGTCCTGGATCACGACGTAGTCATCGCCATCGATAACAAGGGTGTTCTCGACCGCGTTGTTGAAGCCGGTGATGTAGAAGATGCCGTCGAGCGAGCCCCAGATGTTTGCTGCGTCATGCAGCTCGATCGGTAACAGGTGATAGATGTTGTCGGTCTCACGGAGATTCGGAGACGTTGCTGACGCCCCGGTGCCAGCGATCCAGGTATTACTCCACGGGTAGGCCTGCGGCTGAATCCACGCATCATTGCTGCGCAGACCCAAGCCGAAGCGATTGCCCTTGTACGGCATGGAGTGAGTGGCCTCGCTGAAGCGCGTAGCTGCGGCGCCAGTCAGCATGCCGCCACACACAACGGGGTACGGGTACTGGCTCGGCCGGCCATACGGCAGCATCTTGCCTACGTAGCAGCTTTCGTACACGGGCGTGCCGACCTTCATAGCCAGGGCAATGCGCTGCGGGTTGAGGGTCAGCCAGTAGTCGATGCGGTTGTTGTGCGCCGGCACGCCAGAGAGTCGGGCACCTGGTTGGGTGTCAAAGGTGTTGCCGGCAACGTATCCGGTGAACGCAGCCGCAACCAGGTTGTAGTAGTCGGCCGAGGCGTCCTGGTAGGTCCTGAACCCGACGAAGATCTCCTCTTCCCCGGTGTAGCCCACCCCCTTGAGGATCAACTCGCGGTTGGCCGGGGCGGTGTTGTAGCGCAGGACCGTCCAGCCGTTCGCCGCCGCGAAGTCGCGGATGGTCTCCAGCATCTTGTAGTGGGCGAGCACGCCGCCCGAGTTGTCGACGAAGCCAATCTGGTGAGGCATAAAGGCGTTACCTACTCAACAAGGAAGCACTGAAATGGGTGAAGTGATCAATTTCCCGCCGAAAGTTCGCCACTACGACCAGGTCGAGAAGTACATTCTGGAGACCCTCACCCCAGATACAGGCCTTACCGAGGAACAGGTCCGCGAGGTAGTGGCTGAGTTCAAGCCAATCTATGAGCGTCTGCTGAGCGATGAGGGGGCCCAGGTGGAAATGCCAGCTGACGCCATTCCTTACGTTGAGAAGGCACAGCAAATTCAAATGGAGCGCCTTGGCCACGCTTGTTGCGTGATCATTGGCCTGCTGGCTCGTGCGAAGCTGCATAAGACCTAAACCCCCAATATCTGCCGAACCGAAGCGCCGTCCTGCTGCAGAAGCACCATGAAGTGCTCGCGCCCTTCCTTGCCCCACGCCATCGCGGCGACGTCCTCGGGACGCTGTACGGCGTAGAGGTTCACACCGTTCTTGATGGTGGTGCTGCTCTTGGCCGGCTCGGCCAGGCGGGTGTTGCCCAGGCTCGGGGCTGCCAGCGCGGGCGCCGGTACGCCGGCCAGGCCGCCGGTGTTGTGGTGGTAGGCGGACTGGAAGGCCCAGTCGTGCAGCGCCTGCATGCCGCGAGCGTTGAAGTCCAGGAGGAATTCGGTCGCACCTGGTTGCATGGCCGAGGCGGCGCGGATCACCACCTCCTCGGTCGAGAGCGCCGCCAGGATGGAGTCGCTGGTGGGGGTGCCTGGGCCCTTGACCTTTCCGCCCTCGGCGAAGCCGAAGGCGCCGGTGTAGGTGGCAGCTCCGGCCGCAGCACCGCCGCCGCCCCCGCTGAACACGGACAACAGCCCACCCAAACCACCAGCGCCCCCGCCGACCGAGCCGCTGTTGGCAGCGGCCAGGCTGATGGCTGCGGCCTCGATCGCCGCAGCGCCGGTCAGCAGCGTTGCTCCGGCTGCACTCAGCGCCCCGGCCGAGCCGGTGACCGCGGCGGCACCGGCGGTGAGGCCTGCGCCATCCTGCCCGCCGCCACCAAACAGGCCCATAACCCCGCCCGCGATGGACTGGGCAACATTCTCGGCCGCCATGCGGGTGAGCGCATCGAGCACGCTCTGGCCGAGGGCGCTAACGGCCTCGCGCAGGGTCATGGTCCCGCGCGCCAGCCCGGTCAGGGCTTCGGTGAGACCTGTAGTCAGCCCGTCGCGCAGGGTCTCCTGCAGGAGCGTGGTGGTGGCCATCAGGCGCTGGGCCTGAGCGTCCAGGGCGTACAGGGCCTGCGCGGCCGATTCGCCGATCGCACCAGGCTGCTGGGCCAGCTCGGCCAGCACCGGGCGGATCTGTTCGAGCTGGGCGTAAGTCTGACGGTGAATCTCCAGGATGCGCTCGCGTGCCTGCAGCTCGGTGATCAGGCCGGCATCCTGCTGCACGTTGACCGACTGCTCCTGGCGCTGCTGCTCGGCCAGGATGCGATCCATCTCGCGCTGCACGTCGTCGACGCGCACCTTGGCCTCGGCCACCGGAATCAGCTTGTCCAGCCACGCCAAGCCGGCTTCGTTGCCGGCCTTTTCGAACTCGGTGCGCATGCCGGCGAATTTGGTGCGGATCTCCAGCAGTGCGGCATCGGTTTCACGGCCCGAGGCGCGGAGGAACTCGGCCTCCAAACCGGCATTGACCCGCGCGTTGGCGTCGGCCTGGCGCTGCACCTCGCTGGCATCGATCAGAGCCAGCGCTGCTCGAGCACGCTCGAGCATGGCGCCGGTCAGGCCTTTCTCGGCCAGCTCGTACTGACGCACCTCGGCAGCCGTTAGACCGATCTTGGCGGCCTGATCCTCCAGGCCCTGCACATAGCTCAGCTGCTGACGGATGCTCTGCTCGGTGGCGCGCAGCGCGGCTTGAGCGGCGCGCTCCTGTTCGCGCTGCGCGGCAGTGGCCTTGCGTTGCTCCTCGGTCGCCCTGCGCTTGGCTTCGGCTTCAGCCTCGTTGGCCTCGCGCTGCTTATCGGTGGCAGCGGCGGCTTCCAGCATGCGGCGGCCCAGCTCGCTGGTGGCCTCGATGTTCTGCTCCTGCATCACCCGCTGTGCACGCTCTACGCTGGTCAGGTTCTGCAGACTCTGCAGCTGGGCCTCTGCACCTTTGACGAATGCGTCTGCGGCCTTGGTGCGCTCTTTCGATTGAGCTATGGCTTCACGCTCAGCAGCGGCAGTCTCGGCTTTCTGTTGCGCCAGTTCGGCGTCCAGCACGATCTGCTTACGAATGCCTTCTTCTTCAGCCGCAAGGCGGGCCTCAAGCGCTGGATCAATGGTGCCGCCAATGCGATCACCTCGCACACCGTACTGCGCAACCTGGCGCTGACGCTGAATGGCCGCAAGCCGATCTTCCGGTGTTTCCTGCCGGCCTACGTCGAGCATCGCGTCCCAGGCCTCAGCGGCGACATTCTTGATCGCCTGCCACGCTGACTCGACCAGGCCGAGGTTACCGGCGATATCGGCCGCCCGGCTCTGCATGGCCTCGGCTAGAGCCTCCATCGCCACCTGAGCCGCACCAGCCTGATCGCCCTGGGCCTCCAACGCAGCGATCTGCTCGTACACCGCCAAAGTCAGGTAGTTGTACTGCTCGTTCAGCTTGGCGGAAGCCTCTGCCGGCTCCTCGGCCAGGCGCTTGAACTCGTCGACCGTAGCGCTGACAGCCCGACCGATGCTGTTCTCCATCACCACGGCGGTGGTAGCAATCAACTGAATCTGGTCAGCAGTGAACTTGCCAGCAGCCGTTACCTCGGCCAGGGCCGCCGCAGCCTGCCGCTGCGTACCAGACACGCCATCGATCTGCCTGGCCATTGCCGCCAACTGGTCCGACGTCACGCCCGCCGAATTTCCCGTCAGGGCAATGGCCTTTTCATACTCGTAGGTCTCGGCTGCCCCCTGGACAGCGGCGATCACCGTTGCACCAATCGCAGCAGTGACACTGGCGATGGCCAGAGTCAGCGGATTGATGGTGCTGACCAGGGCACGACCAGCGTTGGCCCAACCGCCGAAGCTGTCGCGGATCTGCCCGCCTTGCTGCACGGCCACCAGCCATACCGGCATGCCGCTGGCCAGGCTGGTGGTGATGTCGGTGATCTGCATCGGCAGCTGACGCATGGCCTGCTGGTACTGCCCAGCGGTGATGCCGGCGACGCGCATAGCGTCCGTGGTGCCGCCGAGGCGCTGGCGTTGCTCCTGGAGCTTGGTGTTGAACTCGTCGAAGGTATCCAGATCGATCTGGCCGGAGGCGCGAGCACGGCGCAGCTGCTGCTCCATGCTGTCCAGCTCGTCGAGCTTGCGAATCACCGGGTCGATCTTGCCCAGCAGCTGCTGCAGCTCCTGGCCTTCCTTCTCGGTCGCTGCTGCGGCCTGGGCCGCGGCTTCGGCAGCGCGAATATCGGCCTGGGCCTTCTCCTGGGCCGCGCGCTCGGCGTTGTGGTAGGCGTTCATCGCCTCGGTCTGGGCCGCCGCATTCTGCTGCCAGGCGCTGTTGGCCTCCTGGGTGGCGCTGGCAGAGCGCTGGATGCTTTCAGCCATGCCATCGGTCGCTGCCTGCTGCTGCAGGCTGGCCTCGACCATGGCGCGGATGCGGGCGGTCTGCTGGTCGGCGGTTTCGCCGATCTGGCCGAGCTGAGTGCTCGATGTCGCGGCGGCAGCGCCGACGTCCTCGACGGACTCGGCGAGCGCCTGCAGCTGCTGCTGACCCTGTTCCAGGTCAGTCTTCAGGCGCAGTGCAAATTCGATATCGCCGCGATTGGTCATCGGTCAGCATCCAGATGGGTGGGATGCCGACATGCTCGCGCGCGCGGGGCGGGATGTAATTTGGACGAGGCAAAAAAAGCCGCCAGGCGGCGGCTATGGCAGGCACCTACTTTTGGAGCGCCCTGAAGTGCTCCTCTGCATCTTTGACGCTGGCCGCCGCCCTGTTCAGGTCAATGAAGTTCTCAGCTCGCTCAAGACGCCGTCGGCGCTTCTCTGCCTCGAACAACAGCAGGATCTGCCGCTCGGTATAACGACCTATTCGCTCGACGTCGCCGTAGCCGGCGCGGATGAGGCAGGCGTAGACGTCTGCCCAGCGCGCTGCTTTTCCGCCTCGGCCGCCCGGTAACGCTCGGCCAGAATCCGGCTTAGGGCGCGCCGATAGAAAAAAGGGCCGTTGGCTGTCCACCACTTCAGCAGCAGGGCATCGCCTTCGTCCTGGTCCTTCAGCGTGCGCAGCTCCTCGACCTCGATGTCGGCCGAGGCGGCCACCGCCTGCAGGACGTCATCCAGGTGCGCAACGACCAGCTCCATGATCTGCTCCAGGGGTGGCACCGAGTCGGCTTTGATCAGCTCGTACAAACCGTCCAGGAACGGCTTGAGCTGCTGGCGAACCTGCAGGCCCTCGACGAAGCCGTACTCTCGCACGACGACGATGCGGCCGTTGAGCTTCGCCTCCAGGTTGGGGTGAAGTTTCTGCAGGTCATCCGCGCCCTCGGCCGCTGGGGCCTCGGGCGCGGTGATGATGCCTTTCTTCTCCTTGCGCTGGGCCATGATCAGGCAGCCATCTCAACGAAGCGGCCAAACTGACCCAGGTCGCCCGATGCAGGCTTGCTGGAATCCAGCAGCGTGGTGAAGGTGACCGGCGAGCCTGCCAGCTGGTTGCCGCTGGTGATGAGCGACAGCTGCTGCAGCAGGCCGGCGCTGGTCTTGTACAGCTCGACCAGGATGGGTGCACCGTTCTCGGCCAGGTTCACGCCCTTGTACTTCAGGGCGTAGTTCTTGTCGGTGCCTGCCAAGAAGGCGGCCTGCTTGGTTGCACCGTGGCTGTAGGCGGCCTTCAACGGCTGGGTCGGCGCCGGCGAGGTTGGCAAGGTCAGGATCTCGACATCGCCGAAGATGTCGTAGTCGTAGTGAGTGCCGCGCACCAGCGTAGCCGGGGTCGGCGGCGCGCTGTCGGTAATGACCAGGTCGGTCACGTTCATGTGATCGAGCGAGATCAGATCACCATTTGTGACCGGGTTCGGCAGCAGCTCACCGGTTACGGTACCGGCGGTTTGCGCACTCATGCGGGAGCGAGTGAAGCGACCCACGTTGTCGGCGTCGAGCTGGTGCATGGTTGCGTTCCAGGTCATGCCGGCCTCTTTGCCGAAGTGGCGCACCATGGCATTGACGCCGCTGAACGACTCCCGGTGTTGAACGCGGGTTTCGTTGCCCTGGCCGGTCAGCTCGGACACATCGCCCACCCACACCCAATCGCCCAGGACGCCACCCGCGAGGATCTCGGCAATCCACAGCTTGCCTTGGCCGAAGTAGTAAGACTCAGACATTGTGCACCTCGTTATTCGGCAGCCGTGG
Organism: Pseudomonas sp. GD04158; assembly: GCF_029834875.1. NCBI lineage: Bacteria > Pseudomonadati > Pseudomonadota > Gammaproteobacteria > Pseudomonadales > Pseudomonadaceae > Pseudomonas > Pseudomonas sp. GD04158. The sequence goes on from NZ_JAODYT010000007.1 coordinate 25,629, forward strand.
TGGCGCCTTCAGTGGTTTCAGGGGTCTCGACGACACCAGCGCGAATCAGGAAGTCGCGCTCAGGGGCCGTCACTTCGATGGTCGCGCCTTTGGTTTTATCCTCGCCGGCATGCTTGTGCGGCTTGGCCAGCTTGACCTTGTACAGCTCGGGCTTGGCAGCCGGCTTGGCTGCTGTTTCGGGTTGCTTGCTCACGGGTTGCCCCCTAGTACGTGGGTGGTGGTGTAAATGTCGATCCAGAGCACACGGTCGCTGTCGCTATCGAGCACCTGGCCCTTAAGCCAGATGCAATCCTTCCAGCCGGCTGGGGCCCAGCCGATAAGGGCCTCTCGGGCCTTACCGACAAAATTCATCACTTCATCCTTGGCCGCATCCGCATGCAGGTCGCGGTAGTTCCTGGCGCAGATCACCACGCCGAACACGGCAGCGGCTGCCGCCTTGCGCCGAGGCTGGCCTCCATCGGCTGCCGGGTTGCTCTCGGCGGCCAGCACCACCCAGCAATCGCCGGTGCGGAAGTCCTGCAGGCCCTTGAGCGTGTGATACGCGGCGGCTCCGTTGATCTGGCCGAAGTCCTGCACCTGGTCGCGCAGGCGGTTCTCGACGAGCGTGGTATCCAGGGGCGCGAAGTTCATCAGTACGCCCTCCGGCTCTTGCGATCGAACACGCTCGGGGCGGACTCGAAGCGCACGTCGAGCTGATCCGGGTTGCTGGTGATCGGGTCTTCAGCGCCCAGGCTGAACTCGCCCTTGACCACCATGGCCAGGAACTTCAGAGCGTCCCGGTAGTTGCGCACGATCGGGTCGGAATCCTCTTTACCGCCGCGATCCTTGTGCAGCAGGTACCGGGCGATATCGCGCGCCCAGCCGGTGACCAGTTTCGGCACCGGGCTGAGCGGTAGCGGGTAGCTGCGCTTGGCCAGGCTGCCGTCGATGATGCTTTCGGCTTCAACAACGGCGTCCTGGATGCGCTGCAGGGCGTCATCCGCAACGGCGACCAGGTCAGCCGCCCAGGCGCTGCGGTCAGAGCCGCGCAGGGTGGCCTCCATCAGATCGGTGGCCACCGCGCGCATGCCTGCCTTGGTGGCCACCTGGGCCAGTTCGCTTGCGCCTGGGCGTTCGGCCAGGTCGTCGAGGGTGATGTAGTTCATGGGTCAGTACACGCGCTCACCGACGCGGCCGGAGAAGATGCCGCGCTCAACCTTGAGGTTGGGCTCGTTCTCCAGCTGCTCGATCTGCTCGACCGTCAGCGCGGCGATGGCGATGCCGAAGCCCTCGCGAGTGAAGCGAAAGCCGCAGCGGCGGAAGCCCTGCTCGGGAATCGCCTCGATCCACAGCCCCTCGTAGTCGCCATCGTCGCCCAGGCCATCAACAGCATCAGTGGCACTGCCACCTGCAGGCGATGTAGCTGCCTGCGCCTCCGCACCTGGTTGAGTCACAACGGCATCGGGCTTCAACTCGCTCAACGCCACGGCCAATGGATCTACACCGACGTCGACACCTGGTGGATACGGCACCGGCGCAGGCGTTACCGATGCGCCGATACCCACCTTGGCCTCGATCTGCATAGCCAGATGCTCAGGCGGCAAATCGGCAAAGCCCTCGATCTCGACGAACTGGCCGACCTGGCGCAGCAGCGGCTCATCGAGCTGCGACAGCGGGATCAGGTCGCCCAGGTTCTCGCCTGCGGCTTTGAGCTTGTAGAGGTATTCGCGGATATCCTCGCCACCCAGGATCACAACAGGGTGGGCTTCCTGCCCGGTAGTAACGCCGGATCCATTCCCGGCCATGTCACCGGCCTGGGCCGGAACGCTCTCGGTGGGTTGTTCGGTGCTGGCCGGCTCGTTCACCTGAGCCGGCGCAGCGTTATCAGTGGGTGCCGCCGGCTGGGTGGCCAGCTGTTCGGCGGCCGCAGGGGCAGTCGCAGGGGCTGCCTTTTCTGCGCTCTTGGCGGGCGCCTTCGCAGGCGCCTTGGTGGTCGACTTAGTGCCAGCCATGCGACACCTCCGTCACGCCAGCCACGGGGTGGTCAGCACGTCCACCACATCGCGGTTGATGTTGGTGGCGCCGGCGGCGTTGCGCTCGGCCTTGACCACTTCCATGGCGGTGGCGCGCAGGCTGGGCGGCACCACCAGCAGCTTCGGGCGGATACCGAGCGGGCGGCCGTTGTCGCCCTTCATGCTCTGCATAGCCGCATAGGCTGCGTTGAAGTTGGCGGCGTTCAGCGTCTCGCGCGAGGCGTAGGCCAGCTGCCACAGGCCATAGCCGACGTTCAGGCGGGCATCCACACCCCAGATGAACTCCTTGCGGGAGAAGACGTTCTCGTCTTTCTCGTCGGTCTTGGCCACGAACTGATAGTTCTTGCGCTTCTGCAGGATGATCGGGCGCATCACGCGCGTCACGTCCAGCAGGAACCACGGCGTACCGCTGCCGCCCTGGAAGTTGCTCACCGAGGTCTCCTGACCATTGGCGCCGAGCACCGGGTGGTCGGTATCGAAGAAGAACTGGCCGTCGTAGCACTTGCCGGTGAAACCGTTTTTCAGCAGTGCATACACCAGCTCGGCCGGGTGCTCCTTGGCATCCTGACCCAGCTGGGCCATCAGCGGGTTGTAGGTGCCGTATTGATCGTCCTCGATCGCCTCGCGGGGCACGCCCACGGTGTTCTCGAAGCTCTTGTTCTTGATGCTGTAGTCATGCAGCGCCAGGTTCTGGATCACGCGGTCGCCGATCCACTCGCGGAAGCGGGTGGTCGCGCCCAGCCAACCGTACTGCTCGATGGCGGTACCGGAGTTCACCTCCATCACCAGCTGGTTGTAGTCGATCGGCGCACCGTCGAAAGCGTTCTGGAAAGAAGCCTTGAAGCCGGTGTGCAGGATGGCGAGGTTTTGCTTGTTGATGATCATCTGAGTCTTGCTCCTTAGATCTCGACCCAGACGCCATCGCTATCCACATCGCGGATAACGCCGGCAACCGAGCGGGTGTTGGTGGCAGAGGTCTTGGCGACCGTCTGGTCGTCGACGATGTAGGCCGTGGCGCCGATATCGGCGCGGGTGATCTCGTCGCCCGAGGCGCTGTTGACGAACGGGAACACGCCACGGCGGGTTTCCACGCGCACATCACCCGCAGCACCAGCGGAGTTGTCGACGTACTCCTGCGCCACCCCACGGGCTTTCAGAGTGGTGGCAGTGCTGCCCGGCACGGCGAAGCCCGAGGCGTTGATGCACACCAGCGCGCCGGCAAAAATCTTGGTGCTGGCGGCTACCGGGTCAGAGAACAGCACGCCATCGCGGCGCTTGGTGTTGCGGTCTTTGGTCAGCGCAGTCATGGCTTATTGCTCCTCGGCCTTGGCGGCCTTGAACTGTTCGGCGGTCAGGCCCATGCGCGAGCAAACAGCCAGCTCGTCCTGGGTGAGACCAGTCTTCTCGTCCGCCACCGGGGGTTTGCCCCCAGTCTGGCTACCGGTGATGGCCGCGATGGGCTGCGCCTTGTCCAGGTAGGCAGTCAGGGCGGCGCGGTTGCTCTTACCGAGTTCACGCGCCCATTCCTCCATGGTCTTGTGCAGGCGACCGTCTTCCAGGGCGGCGGTGATCTGGCTGTCGAGATCCTTCTCGTCGCGCTCGCCCAGGCGGGCGGTCAGAGCGGCCATCTCGGCCTTCAGCCCGTCGACGACCGAAAGCGGCACGTACTGAGCCGGGTCGACGCTGGCGGCAGCCTTGGCCTTCAGGCCGGTGCAGGCTGCCAGGACGGCCTTGCCATCAGAGGCGTCGCCTTCACCCAGCAGCTTGCGCAGGTCAGTGTTGAATGCAGTGAGCGCGGCGATCGCCTGCTCTTCGGTGGTTTTATCGGCCTGCAGGCCGAGTGCGGCACAGACCGCCAGCAGCAGTGGGTTCACGGGGTTTTCCTCTGGGGAGTCATCGAAACAGCCGAACGACGCGGCGGCGCGCAGGCTGAGTTCCTGCATGCCGTCGATTGCCGGGGCATTGGTGAGCGCGCCCATCTGCACGTCCAGGACGTCGCCGGTGGTCGGGTGGTAAAGGAACACGGGGGAGAAATACTGGTACTCGCCCTCGGCGATGTACTGCGCGGCGCGGGCGGTCAGCTGCACCTGGGCGAACAGGCCTTTGCCTTCACGCCATTCCAGGGCCTGGTACCAACCTGCAGCTGGAGCGGGCTGGCCGTTCTCTTCCTTGAGCAGGGTCTGGTGTTCGTAGTCGACCACGCGCTTGTTCTTGGTGGCGTGGAAGCGCTCGATGACCTTGCTGGCCACCGCCGCGTCGATGTGCCAGGACGGCACCTTGATTTCACGACCATCAGCAGGCAGGAAGTGGCCAGCCGGCGTCACCTGAACCCAGATGGTGTTATCGGCAGCCGGCGCCCCCAGTACGAAACTGCAGGCGGCGAGTGCAACGGCGAGAGGGGTGCGTTTTGTCTTCATGCCGGCAGCTTGGCGCTGCTGGCCGGGCAAGTAATTTTGACGGGGCAAAAATCTTTCGGCGGGGAGTTTTGCAGCGATACGCGCGAAGGTGAGTCAATGCCACCCCACCTACCGTGTTTATAAACGCCCAAACAGCCCCAGAAACGGCCAGAGGCGCCTGCACGCATACAACGGCAGCCCCCAAACGCCTTCAGGGGCCTTCCTGGCGCGTTTTGGCGTTATGCGGAATTTGGCATCAGGTAACGGGTGGCGATGCCGGCGATGGCGTAGTTGTCGTCGTCGCTGATACCCAGCCAGGGCCGCGCCGGAATCTGGATGGTGTAGGCACCGATGGTGACCCACTGGGCGAAGTTGCTCTTGCGCTTGCTGACGAAGGTATTGCCTACGTCGCCGGTTTTGCCGTCCTGGCGGAAGTAGGCCTGCTGGCTGCGCGCGGCGACGTCGATGCTGCCACCGAAGTGCATCATCGCGCCGTAGATGCGGTTCGTGCCAAACAGCAGCTCATTGTTGTTCACCTGGTAGCGCAGGGTGTTCTTCAGAAAGCCATCGAGCACCAGGATCTTGTCGCGGTTCTTCTTCTTGCGCTTCAGGTAGGCCGGTGACAGCGCCTGCCAGGGCGTGCCATCCGGCGAGGCCTGGCTGGCGAAGCGCTGGTCATGGGCGATCAGCAGGTACTCGCCGATATCGCGCAGCATCGGCGCCGGGTCAGCCAGCGCGGCGGCGGCCTCGTTGACAACCGCCAGTGCGGCAACCGCATCGAACTCAAGCGTAACGCCGGCCATGGTCAGTCCTCGCGCCGGTACAGGCGCACGCCCTGGCGCAGCAGCTCGGCCACACCCTCGCGGTCTGCCTCGATATCCCAGCTCCAGGCGTTGCCGGCCAGCTCGATGACCACCAGCTGCGTCAGCTGCTGGCCGAGGTTGAAGCGACCGAGGTAGCGGCGCAGTACCTGGGATTTGCGCAGCGGTTCGGAGTACTCCAGCCGCGTCCAGATTTCGTCTGGCTGTAACAGCGTTTCCGCCAGCAGCGGCAGCAGCTCGCCCTGACCCTGTACGGCAGGCGCGCCGCTGGGCTGCTGGAACATGCTCGGGCCAACAGCGATGCGCTCGCCCAGGACGTCGGTGAGCAGCTCGGCGGCATCGAGCTGGGCGCCGAAAGCATCGAGCGCACGGCGGGCGTACTCGGCATCGCTCATGCCTGCCGGCGGCAGGGTCTCGGGGTCGATCACGCGCGGTACCGGCAGCGCATCCGGCGCCGGGCGATTGGGCAGGCCAGGTGCGGCGGATGGGATCAGCTCCTCACCCAGGCGCGGTACCGGCACCTGGCTCTCCAGCCGCGACTGGCCGGGAATGTGCTCGAATCCGGGGTCGATGCCCACCGGCACCGTCACCGTGCGCGGGCCTTGCGGGCTGCGCTGGCCGATGGTGCGTTGCTCGAAGACGATCGGCGGCGCCGTGTCCGGCCCGGTCTTGCCCATGCGCACCAGGTCGTCATAGCTCAGCGCCCGCACGCTGCACTGGCAGCCCCAGGCGTTGATCGGGAAGTGGTACTGCCACCACGGGTCATCCCAGCGCAGCACCATGCCGTTCCAGGCTTCGTGTTCCTCTCGCGGGTACTCGACCGCATCGCTGTGCAGGTACTGCCAGTAAGGGCGCTCCTCGCGCACGGCCAGCAGCTGCTCATAGCGGCCGGCCATATAGCTGCTGCGCATGTTGGTTTCGTAGATCACCCGCGAGCGCCAGTTGCGGCCGCCGTTGTAGCTCCAGCCGTACTTGGCGACGATGCGGTCGAAGTCCTGGCGGAACGCCTCCAGCGTGGTACCGCCCTCGATCGCCCGCTGCACCGCCTGGTGGAAGTCGGCCACCAGGTCGTTACGGTTGGCGCCGGCTACGACGAACGCATAGTCGTTCTCGCGGCCGTATACGTCCGTCCAGCCGTTAGTAGGCAAGTTGAGTTTGCGGCGCAGGAACTCGTTCTGCTCGCGGAACGGCAGCGACGTGGCGCTAACGGCCATTGGCGGCCTCCTGGACGATGTCCAGGCGCCCCTGCAGGGCTGCAGCGGCCAGCGCCTGCGCCATGGCCTCGGCGTACTGCTCGATGCTCATGTCCGGCAGCAGCTCGGCCAGGCCATCGCGAATCTGCTCCAGGCTCTCGGCCCGCTCCACCAGCTGGCGGATACGCACGATCCACTGGCCGGTGATGGGCTGCAGGTCATCGTCCAGGCGCTGTGCGGCGGTGGTGGCTGGCTTCTGTTGTGCGGTGGCCACCGCAACGCCTGCAGGCGGCTCAGGCTCGGTCGGCGCCGATGGCTCGGCCTGCAGCTGCAACACGTCCTCGTTGTCGGCCGGCTCAGGGATGGCGACTCGCTCCTGGGCCCACTGACGCGGAATCTTGAAGCCGAGCTTGACCAGGCTGGGCAGCGCATCGGCGTAGGCCTTGAGATCCTCTGGTTCCTGGGTGGGGAACACCAGGCGCGGGCAGCGCTTCCAGTTGTCCACCAGGCCGTTGAGCACGGCGATCGGGTACACCAGGTCACGGCTGATGGTGGCGGCCAGCTGCTTGGCGTCGGAGTCGCGCAGATCGAGGCGCACCTCGTTGTGCACGTTGCCCAGGGCGTTGGTGTTGGTGCCTTCGCCGGTACCGCTGGTGAGCGTGCCGCCCAGGATCACCTTGCTCTGGGTGCGCTCGCACCAGTCGATCATCAGCTTGAACGCAGCCGGGTCACCCTGGGCAGCGTTGAGGAACTCCATCTCCATGCCGATCGGGATGATGCCAGCGGCGCTGTGCCCGAGCTGGGCCAGGGCGCGCAGCAGCGTCAGCTTCTCCCTTTCGGTGGCGCCGCCTGGGTATTTGCCCACTCGCATGGGGATGCCGTAGATCTCCAGGAACTCGGCCAGATCACCGACGCTGTAGTTCTTGAACAGGTACGGCCACACCAGCACGCGCATCAGCGCGCTGCGCTCCAGGTAACCGCTCTTGGCCTTGTGAACGTGGGTTATCCAGGTGAACGGCTGCAACGGCTCGCCACCCATGGAGCCGCGCAGGCGGATCTCCTGGCGCCGCTCGCCACGGGTGAGCTGGAACCAGGTCTGCGGCCGATGATCGATCGCACGCGGCAGCCAGTCACCGTCCACCCGGTGCCAGCCGTCGAACTCCAGGCAGGCAAAGCCCTTGCCGATGGCGTCGGTCACGTCGAACAGCATCGCCTCGAAGTCATCCAGCCCGGCCAACAGCTGCTCGAGCGCGGCGGTTGCTTCCTTCTCCTTAGCGGTGGGGTTGTCCGGCGGCACGATCTGCCAATCCAGCTGGGCGACCGCGCGGCGGCGCTTGTCCATCTCGGCGAACACATGGCCGTCCTTCTCCTCGATGTCCTCGAACAGCTCGTACTGCGCGACGATGTCGCCTTGCTCGGCGGCATCGAGCAGTGCGGCCAGGCGGCTGGGCGTCAGGCCGCGCGAGGGGTGGTTGCCCACTTCGTGGTGCAGGCTGGTCAGGTGGGCGGTCTGCGGCTCACGGATTTCGGCCAGGCGGATCGGCTGGCCATCGGGCCCCAGGATGCGGGATGTGGTCACCATGATGTGGTCGGCTCCGGTAATTCGATGTCGTTGTCGTCGTTGGCCACGTTGTCGAAGCCGCGACTATGGCGAGGCAGCATGGTCGCCTCGATGATGCCGCCCTGCATGAAGCTGGCCCGCACGGCCATGGCCAGGGAGATGGCCGAGTCGCCGTGGCGCTTGGCCTTGGAGCTGGTGCTCTCCAGATCCTTCGTGCGGCCCTTGTCGATGACCGGCACGCCTTTCTCGACCTTGATCGACAGCAGGTCATCAAGCGTGGTCTGGTGCCGGGGTAGCTGCAGGTTGAACGCCTCGAACTCGCCCTTGAGCTTGGGCATCCACTCGCCGTACCAGGCCAGCGATAGCGCCACCTGGTCGACCATGGTGCTGCCGTACTTCAGCGCGGCCTGTTCAGCCAGGTACCCACCGTTGCCGGTGGCGTCGAACGCCAGGCCAGTCAGGCGCGGCAGGCGATCGCAGATGTAGAACATGATCTGCTCCTGCGCGCCGTAGGTCAGGTTGCGCAGCTCGACTTGGAACGGCACGCGCTTGCGCAGCAGCGGGTCGATCTGCAGCGGGGTGAACACGGTGAGGTCGCCACGGCGGGCGAAGTCTTCACCGAAGGTGTGGCGGTTGCGGTCGCTGAGGCGGGCCAGCTCGGGCTGCAGGTTTTCCTCACACCAGGCGCGCACCTCGGCCTCGCGGTGTTCGGGCGTCCACTCCTCGAAGCCTTGCGGCGCCTCGTAGCGGTAGATGCGGATCGAGTGGTCGGAGACCATCGCGGCCTCGATCAGCACGCGGCTCAGGTAAGCGCCGCCGCTCTTCTTCGGCACACAGCCGTACTCTTCCTCGGCCGACTCGATGTTGGGGGCGTTGCGGTACAGCTTGTCGCGCCATTCCTTCTCGGCTTCAGGCGACCATTCCTGGTTGGTGACGTAGCAGATCCGCTTGTACAGCCCCTGGGCCAGGGCATCGTCCAGGGTGATGCGGTGGATGCTGTAGTCCTTACGGCCTTCGCGTGCGTCCTGGATGTAGCTGTTGAAGGCATTGTCCACGCCGTTGTGGGTGCTGATCAGCCGGACCTTGTTGCCCCACATAGTCAGCGCCAGGGCCGCCTTGAGCAGCTCTTCAAGGGACTCATGGAAGGCCGCCTCGTCGATCACCACGTCGCCCTGCAGGCCGCGCAGGTTGCTAGGACGCGAGCTGAGCGCCTGGATTTTGAAGCCGCTCTTCGGGAAGCGGATCATGTAGGCGAGGATCTCCTCGCGGCGTCCGTCATCCCAGAAGCTCTGCTCGTAGACGTCGGCCTGGGCCATCTCATTGAACGCACGGGCGAACAGCGCGCAGGCGGCGATGTACTCCAGCGCCATCTCCTGCTTGCTGCCCACGTAGAAGGTATTGCAACCACCGCGGCGCCGAGGCTTGGCGGCGTTGATCACGTTGCGGCCAGCCTCGGCCCAGGTCAGGCCGGTACGGCGGGACTTCTCGGCGATCATGATCTGGCTGGTGTCGTCGAACCAGCGCTGCTGGTACGGCAGGAATACGCCCTCGGCCTCCGGTACCGCATCGGCCATATCCTGGGGCACGACGACGCCATGAAGCTCCAGCTCGGCGGCGAGGTCGATCTTGCGGGGCTTGGTCAGCGCCTTGAGTGCTTTGCCTTCTTGCTCGCTCATCAGGCTTTACCCATCAGGACGCGGCGGATGCGGTCTTCGAACTCTTCGCTCATGCCATCGCTGCCGCGCATCTCTTCCAGGCGCTGCTCCTGCTCGGCCAGCAGCGCCTCGCGGGCTTCACGCTCGATCGCCTTGCGCTCCTCGCGGCTGGCCTTGCTGGCCTGCAGCACGTCCTTCGCGGCGCGGGCGAGCTTGCGCACGTCGTCGATGGTTGTCTCGTCGTCGATCTGCGCGCCCAGGGCCGCGTGCGTGGTCAGGGTCTGGATCGACTGCACCATCAGCGCGCCGGCCTTGTCGTTCGGGTTCTCGCCCAGCTCCTCGACCAGCAGGCTGGCCATGGCCTGCTGCTCGCGCAGCCGCTTGGCCATCTCGTCGAAGCTGACCTTGTAGCGGCCAATCGCCGAACGGCTGGGCTTGTCCGCACTGGGGAAGTGCTCGTGCAGATCCTCGATCAGCTCGTCCAGGGTGAGGCGCCGCTCGCGCAGGCGCTTCTCGATGTGGGTACGGACTGCCGGATCTAGCCGGTCGATGCTCGACTTGCGCCCCATGGTCAGGGCCTCGGCTTGCTGACGCCCGGTACCGAGGCGCGGCCAGCAGCCACGTCGCCACCACGCTCGGTCAGGGTCACGACCAGGACGGAGCCGATATCCTCGATCGCCACCAGGCCCTGTTCGCCGAGCCAAACCAGGTCGCCCTTCACCTGGTCGCGGCTCGGGTGGTGCCCGAACTGGCCCAGCAGGTTGGCGATCACCGAGGAGTTGGAACGGTACTGCGGCAGCTCAGAGAGGATGCGCAGCATCACCAGGCGCTGATCCTGGCGGAGATAGTCAGCGTATTGAGTGCTCATTGCAGCCTCACTTGTTGTTCAACAGGTATTCATTCATGCGCTCAACGGCGCGTGCCAAAGGGTCGAGCGCTTTGGTTACCCCCGCGATCTCGACCTTGATCGCCTTCATGTCTCCAGCCAGCTCGGCCAGCTCGCCGGCCAGTTCGGTGAACTGGTCACTGGTGGGCAGGTGCTTCATCTGCTGCTCCAGCACCGTCAGCCGGTTGTCCTGCCCGGCCAGGCGCTGGGCCAGGGCTTCGGCCTCCACCTTGGAGCTGGCCTTGCGGGCACTGCTCCAGGAGAAGTAGCCCACCACCACGGTGAACAGGAACTGCGCGCCGCGCAGCAGGGAGTCGAAGTCCATCAGGGCTTGTCCTTGTCGTGTAGGTCGATCAGCGCGTTCAGCTGCGCACGGATGGCGAGCGCCCAAGCGCCGTAGTCACGCGCATGGGCCAGGATGTCTGCAGCGGTAACGCCGCTTTCCAGTAGTTCGGCGTCAGAGCCGGGGGCGGGCCAGGCCGCTTCTTGAGAGCCGGCGTAGGCTCGGCAGCCGGCTGGAGCTGGGGCAGTGGCTCCAAGCGCTGCGTTGAAGTCGCGCAGCCAGCCACAAGTGACAACGAAGCGAGGAGCAACCACAGGGGCAGCGCCGCGCGCCGGGGCGTATTGAGTCGAGACACGGTTGATGCGCTCCTGTGTGAGTTGCTGCTTGAGCCGGCCGATCTCGTCCTGGGCATCCAGGAACACCAGCTCGGCCTGGTTGGCGCGCTCCACCTGCTGGCGGTAGAGCACCAGGTTCTGTTCGGCGGCATCGGCGCGCAGCTTCTGGTGCTCCTCGCGCAGATCGGCAACGGCCTTGTCGCCCTTGGCCTGAGCGGCGCTGTGGCCCCGGTCATACTGGCTCTCGCCGTAGGCGTACATCAGGTATGCCATCACCACGAAGATCGGCACGTGCCAGTAGTCAGCGATCCAGCCGATGACGTTCTTCATCACCGCCCCTTACGCTTGAGCCGGCGCCGCAACCAGCGCGGCATGGGTGGTCGTTTGTCCACGCGCTCGGGCGGCCAGAGCTGGGCCGGTCGAACGCGGGGCGGCGGCGATGCGAACAGCTCGGCGGCAGCCAACCAGTTCCGGGAGCAGGCGGCAGGCGAACTGGTGGTCAACGTGGCGAGCAGAAACAGCGTTGGGATCTTCATGGCGGCTATACCTGTCGGCGCAAACGCCAGGCCCCCAGCCGGCAGCCGCATACATGGGCTCCCAGCGCAGCAGGATGGCGCGCGGGTAATGGCGGTTCTCGCGGAAGTTGGCGATCGAGCGGCCAGCGTTGTGCCGCTCGACGGAATCGAACCAGGCCAGCGGATCGGCGCCCTTTGCCGATGCCAGCCTGCGGTCACGATTCACCCAGCCATTGCCGCCGTTGTATCCGGCCAGCACGAAGGCCCAGCGGTCACACTCGCTCACGGCCTGGTTTCGTTCGTAGAGCCAGCGGTCGAACGCCACCATCGCCCGCAACGCCCAGCCAGGGTTATACGGCTGCGCCGGGCCCAGGCTGCGCGGGTAGATCTCGGCCATCCAGTCGGCAGTCGCGGGCATGAACTGCGCCAAGCCCTCGGCGCCGACGCCAGAGCGGGCATTCACCCGCCAGGCGCTCTCCTGATGCACCTGGGCGGCGAAGGTCGCCACGGGCGCCCCCAGGCCCCATTCGGCATGGGCGGCGCGCACCAGGGTGCGGCGGTGCTGCTCGGCAGCGGTCGGGATGCTTGCAGCATCGGCGCTGGGCACGATGAAGAAGCCGACTGCGAACACCAGCAGGATCAGCGGAAACAGGAACAGGCGCGGTTCGACCATCCAGATGATCGCCAGGTCATTGCCGGCCTCAGCCAGCCAACGCTTGAGGCGGTTCACGACTAAAGCCCCAGCGTCATGCCGAGGATGCAGGCCAAGGCGATCACGGCTCGCCTGATCCACGCCCCGACGATATGAATGCCCCCGATGCACTCATGCGGCCTGGCCTCGACCAGGAACAGCACGCGGTCGATGTAGTACGCCAGCACGGCGCCGATGGTGATGAGGCTGACCTTGTACAGCACCACCTGCAGCTGCTCGGGCCGCACGAACCAGATGGCGGTCAGCAGCATCAGGGAGATAACAGCGAAAACGGTCATGCGCGGCAGGAGGCGGCGCTTGGGCTTGTTCTGGCAGGTGGCCATGGGTTGCGCTCCGAGGTTGGCCAATCCCTGGCCGTGGCTGTGCTCATACCGGCAGTCCGACCGGGGGAGAGATCACAGCTTCGCCTCGCGCGCGCGCGGAGTAATTTGGACGCGGCAAAAACAACTAGGGCGCCATTGCGGCGCCCTCTGGACCTGGGTGTTTCAGACGTCTTAAGGCGTTAAGCGCCTCTGATTACTCGCGCTACGAAAGATAGGACCTCTTTGCGCACCCACTCTTGATCCACACTCTGCAGATCCTTCATAGGCAACGCACCATTGCCGACCTTCCCCTTGGGCGTCCATACATCCCAGTTCACTTGCACTTTCGGGTTAGCTACGAACGTCAAGGTTGACTCAGGTAGTCTTCCTCGTGTTCCGGGTGCTTCAAGCTGGAAGCCAAAAACAACTCTTGGGGTTGAGGTTTCCCCAACAGCTACCCTGCAGCTATGCCCTCTTGAGCTAAGTTCCGACTCGAACTCTCTGAGCACCGGCACGAATATAGTGTTAAGTAGTTCCAACGCATGATTACGGAGGTTGTCTGCTTGCTCCTTGGCCTGGCGAGCATCTTCAGCAGCCTTATCAATGCGCTCATTTCGTTCTTGAAACAGCTTGTCCAACTCATCCTTCATCTCTAACTCCCAATTCATCGCGCATAGCCACTCCTAGTTAGCGTTTTCGCCTCACTGCCCCATGATCTCCTTATAGCGCCGCTGATACTCCTCGTAGCTCAGCCCCTGCGTGTTCTGCAGCTCTTGGATCTGCTGTTCCTTGCTCTTCACCGCAACCTCACCAGCCTGGCCGGCAGGGCGTGTCGGCACTGCCTCCCACTTGGGAATCCTTGAGGCCGGAGCGGCAGTTGGGTGCGAAACAGCCCCGCCCAGCGCCGTAGACATGGCTTGCAGATAACCGAGCACATAGGTGGCCGGCAGCTCGACAATGACGCCACCCTGCTGAGAAGAGAAGCGAACTTTCAAGCCCGAACCTGCATTGGCCAGGACCTCCAGCGGCACAACTGCTGACGTGCTTTCGTAGTAGCTGCACCGGCTAGAGCGACAGCTATACACCTCCCTGTTCGTGGATACGGTTTCAAGAGGAATTGGCCCCGGCAGCGTGGCATTGGAGAAGAACATCCAAGCGTGAGAGAGGTAGCTCCACTTCACCCGAAGGGCATGAGTTATCGAGCCGTCCTTCTTCGACTGGATGGCGGCGAGCTGGGCTTCGTAGGTCATGCCCATCACCGGATTACCCGTCACGGGTGGCGCCAGGTAGATCCTGCTCTCGCTGTACTCGCTTTCATGCACGCGAGTTGCCTGTGCGACCTCTGTAGGCGTTTTGTTTCGGAAGTCTGTAGCACAGCCGGATAGAAGAACGGCAGCCAGCACCGTGAAAAACATTGCTCTGATCTTCATTACACAGGCCTCATCCATGTGGTTATTCGCGATAGCGATTACGGCGGCTCTCGAAGTAGGCCGCACCGATCTCAACAACAAGCGGAAGTAAAAACCAGATCACTGAAAGCGCTGCGATGGCAATACCGACCGACAGTGCCAGTGTCTCTGCCAGCCCTTCTATACCTGGCGCCAGGCCTCTTTCTGACCGCCAACCATGTAACCAACCGAAGATGAAGAGCACTCCCAGACCGAACAGCGTCATCTGCCCACGGGCCTTTTCATCTCTCTCTTCCTTGGTGCAGTGGTTGCAGATGCTCTTTTCACGATCAATGACCCTGACCTCGCATCGCGGGCAAGGCTTGATCTGATTCTCGTAATAGTCCCGCCCGGCGACTCGGTTGTTGCTCCCCTCAACCTGGATATCCACGGTGCTACTCCTTCGTTTCGTTGTAATCCCTTCCAGCTACTCGGTTCCCATCGCCTGAAACGCTCATGCCATCAGCCTTACCGTCAGCTTTGCGTGTCTTCTTACCCGTCAGCATTTCGGCCAGAAGGAGCTTACGAGCACGGGCCGGCATAGCGCGATATGCCTCGAGCAAGACTTGTTCGTCTGCTGGAAGTTGAGCGACGGGATGGGCTTTCGAGCGTTCACCAAGCACCACGTACATCAAGTCCACACCTTCGCTAGCCCAGGCAGCAAGCCCCCCAGCGTCGGGCGTTCGCTCGCCGCTCTCATAGCCGAAAAGAGTTTTTCTGCTTACTCCAGCCACAGCCGCGAAGTCGGTTTGATTGAACCCTAGCCGCTTCCTTTCCTCAGCAAGCCGCTCGCCAATGGGCAAATAAGTACCCATAAACCTCCTTGACGATGGGTAGTTTTCTACCCATACTCAGCCTCACAAACACCAAAGATTCTTATGAATCTTCAACTACCAGCCGAGGAGCCACCGCCATGGCAACCCAGCAAAAACCCAAGACCGTCGAACAGGTGAAAGCCCAGTTCCGTGCCAAGGGCCTAACCGTCAATCAATGGGCGAAAGACCACGGCTTTCCGCCCACCGCCGTTTACCAAGTGCTCAACGGCTTCTCCAAAGGCAACTACGGCCAGTCGCATGTCATTGCAGTTGCCCTCGGCCTCAAGGACGGCGAAGCCGTTGCCGCTTAACCACCCCCAACCACAACAGCAGCGAGGGTCACCGCCATGACCGACAAGCCGCAAGTTGCGCTCGAAGAGATCGAGCTGATTCCCCACCCCATGGACGCCTGGCGCGCCGCGCTCAACGCGCTGATCGCCTGCGCACCTGGTGATGGCCCTGCCATTGCCGCACACCTGGCCGAAGCCCGCCAGCAGGCCCTGGTGTTCGTCGATCGCACGCCGGCCAGCGCCGGTACCGCAAAGCTGATCGATCGCCTGATGCTGCTCGGCGCCGGCCAACTTGTTGGGCAGCAGCTGAAGGCTAAGGCCTACCAGGATCTGCGCAACGAGTTCGGCTTCAAGGCCGACGCCGAGGTCATTGGCATTGACTTCGCCGCCCCTCACGGGCGCCGGCCAGCTGCTCAACCAGCCCCTGCATCATCGTCTGAGCATGCGGCTCAGCCTGCGCACCAGGCCACCTCGTCCCCAGCATCGAGCGCTCCAGCGGAGCCGGGTCAACGCCCTGCAGCTCCAGCTGCGCAGCCAGGTAAAGCCAGCACCGCGCAAGCGCCTGAATCTGCCCCTCAACCTGCAGTAACCGAACCTCGTCCATCGGGTGACTCCCCATGCCTGTGAATGTACCCCAACAGGCTGGCCTTTTGGTAACAGCATTGCCAATGGGCAAAAAGCCTATTTGTTTGCACGCCGCCTCCTGCCACGCCGGGAGGGCCATCCAATGACGCGCCGCTCTTGGAAGAACGCCCAGCCCAGCAGCATCCGTCAGGCCATGGAGTGGTCGCTGGACTTCGCCAAGGAGCGGCACAACCTGAGCGTCGAACGCATTGCCGAACGCATGGGCCAGGCCAACCACTGGGCCCTCTACAAGTGGCTCACCGAAGGGCGCATGCCTGCTGTGCTGATCCCGGCCTTCGAGCATGCCTGCGGCATCGCCCTGGTCAGCCGCTGGCTGGCATCCACCAGCGGCAAGCTGCTGATCGACATCCCGTCTGGCCGCACCTGCACCGCGCAGGACGTAAACGAGCTGCAGGCCGTACTCAACGCGACCACGGGTGCCCTGATCGCCTTCTACCAGGGCCAGGTCGATGCCGACGCTGCCCAGGCAGCGCTGCAGTCCGGCCTCACCAGCCTGGCCTGGCACCGCGCCAATGTGCAGCAGCACGCCAACCCACAACTGGATCTCGGAGAGCAGCCATGAGCCCGGAAAGCCTCGCCCTAATCATGGACATGCATGAAGCCCTGGAGCCGTTCGACGGCTACCGCGAGTGGAACGCCGTCAGCCAGCGGGCATTCGCACGCCACTGCCAGAAGCTCGGCAAGCCCCTCGCTCAGCTCACCATCGAGGATCTGCAGAACGCAGCCAAGGCCGCCGACGAAGCCGCCGCCGACTACTTCGCACTACTCAGGACTTCAGCATGACCACCCCACGCACCTCCGACAGCGGCGCGCGAATCCTGCGCGTGCTCAAGGCCCTCAAGGGCTACAGCCTCACCGGCATAAGCAACGGCGAGTTGGCAAAGGGGCTCGGGGAGAGCCCGGCCAACATCAACCGCGCCATCAACACCCTGATCGCCGAAGGCCTGGCCGTGAAGCTCGACAACGGCCGCTTCGCCCCAAGCATCGCGCTGCTGCAGATCGCGCAGGCCCACGCCAACGAGATGGGTGCCGCACAGCACCGCATCAACGAAATCAACCAACGCGTGCTGGCCGGTGCCAGCCGCTGACAACAAGGAGCACAACATGGACTTCAACCGACTGGCCAACGCTCTGCTCAGGGGCGAACAAAAGCACAGCGAGCCCTTCATGCAGGGCATGACGGCAGTGCTGCGCAACCGTATCGACCAGACCCTGGTCACCAGCCCTTACCAGGCCGGCACCGTCGAGGCCGATGCGTTCGAGCATGGTCGCCTGCGCGGCCATAACGAGTTCCGTAACGCGCTGATCGAGGCCGACAACAACCGCTTCCAAGCCATCAGCCGCCTGCAGAAGCTGGCCAACGGCAACGCACAGGAGGCCGCGTAATGTCTCGTAAAGCCGCCCCCACCGCCGAGCTGGTACAGGACGTCCCGGTCAACGAAGAAGCCGTCAACGTCATCCAGAACCTGGGCGCAATCGCCCAAGGCCTGCAGGACGAGCGCGACCTGGCCAACCAGATCCTCGGCCAAGTACAGATGGCCCGCTCCATCGCCCGTTTTGCCGACGTCGTCAGTTTGTCGAAGCTCGCCCATATCAAGGAAACCAAGATGTACCGGGCCTTGCAGGGCAAAAAGGGTATCGACGCCGACGGCAACGAAATTGCCGACGTCGGCACTTGGGACGGTTTCTGCCAAGCCCTTGGCCTGTCCCGTTCGAAAGTCGACGAAGACCTTACCAACCTGAAGGCGTTCGGCGAAGAGGCGCTCAAGCAGCTGGGCGCCATTGGCGCCGGCTACCGCGAGCTACGCCAATGGCGCCGCCTGCCCGAAGACGCCAAGTCCGCGCTGATCGAGGCCTCCAAGCAGGGCAACCTCGACGCAGTGCAGTACCTGGCCGAAGAGCTGATCCACACCCACACCAAGGAAAAGGACGAGCTGCAGAAGAAGCTCACCGACACCCAGGCCGACTACGACGCCCTTGGCGAGGTGCTCAGCAAGAAGAGCGCCGAGCTGGATCGCACCAAGCAGGATCTGGAGAAGGCCAAGCGCCGCATCGAGACCATGTCGGCCGACGACGCCGCCAAGGAGCTGCGCCAGGAGGTTGTCGGCATCGCCTTCGAGGCCGAGGCCGACATCAGCGGCAAGCTGCGCGCCGCCTTCGCCAGCCTGGAGCAGCACGGCAGCGAGACCGGCAGCGACCACCGCAACTTCCAGGCCCAGCTGATCGCCCACCTGCAGCGCCTGCTCGGCGAGCTGAAGGCCGAGTTCCAGCTGCCCGAGGTCGGCGAAGAGGAGGACTTCTCCTGGATGCACCAGGAAGGCGTCAAGCCCATCACGGATGCAGAGGCCTAACCCATGAGCGCCGTCATTACCCAACGCCTGGTCGACCTGGACCGCTCGCTGCAACGCGCAGCGCGCGGCCAGCGTACCGCCCTGTGCCGGGCTGCGGCGCAGGAGCTGGGCCTGAGCCTGGCAACCCTATACCGCAAACTGGAGGAAGTGACCGTGGCCGCTGCTCCCCGTAAACGCCGCGCTGATGCCGGCCAGAGCGCGCTCACCCGCGAGGAGGCGCTGACCATCAGCGCCACCTTGATCGAGTCCGCCCGCCGCAACGAAAAGCGCCTCTATTCCCTGGGTGATGCCGTCGAAGCGCTACGCGCCAGCGGCATGATCCGCGCCGAAGCCGTCGACAAGGTCAGCGGCGAGATCCGCCCGATGTCGCTAAGCGCCATCAGCCGCGCCCTGTATGCCTACAAGCTGCACCCTGACCAGCTGCTAGCCCCGGCGCCGGTGACCGAGCTGCAGAGCCTGCACCCCAACCACATCTGGCAGGTGGACGCCTCGCTGTGCGTTCTCTACTACCTCAAGCCCACCGCCGAGAAGAACGCCAACGGCCTGCGCGTGATGGAGGCCGACCAGTTCTACAAGAACAAGCCCAAGAACCTCGCGCGCATCGCAGCTGACCGGGTCTGGTCGTATGAAATCACCGACCACGCCAGCGGCTGGATCTACCTCCAGTACGTGATGGGCGCCGAGAGCGGCGAGAACCTCAACAGCGTGCTGATCAACGCCATGCAGGAGCGTGGCGGCGCCGACGTCATGCACGGCCGGCCCTTCGGTCTGATGATGGACCCAGGCTCAGCCAACACCGCCGGCATGACCAAGAACCTCTGCCGCAGCCTGGGCATTCAGATGATCGTCCACGCACCTGGTGCTGCTCGCGTCACCGGCCAGGTGGAGAACGCGCGGAACATCATCGAGCGCAAGTTCGAGGCTGGCCTGCGCTTCCAGCCAGTGGCTGACCTGGACGAGCTGAACGCCCTGGCAGCCAAGTGGCGCATGCACTTCAACGCCACGGCCAAGCACAGCCGCCACGGCAAGTCGCGCACCGACGTGTGGCTGACCATCCGCCAGGAACAGCTGATCAAGGTGCCCAGCGTCGAAGTCTGCCGCCAGCTGGCCGTGGCCGAGCCCGAGAGCCGCAAGGTCAACACCAAGATGCGCGTCAGCTTCCAGGGCCGCGAGTTCGATGTATCAGTGGTGCCGGATGTCATGGTCGGCGACAAGATCATGGTCACCCGCAACCCCTGGAACGATCAGGCCGCCCAGGTGGTGACCGTCGATGCCCACGGCCACGAGGTGTACTACCTGGTGCCTGCCATCGAACGCAACGAGCTGGGCTTCGACGTAACCGCCCCGGTGATCGGCGAAGCCTTCAAGCGCATGGCCGACACCCCGGCCCAGGTGGCACGCAAGGAGGCCGCCAAGCTGGCGATGGGTGCCGAGACTGAGGAAGACGTGGCAGCGGCCCGCAAGGCCAAGGCCATCCCCTTCGGTGGCCAGCTGCAGCCCTATAAGCACATCGACGATGCCCAGCTGCCCACCTTCATGCCGCGCCGTGGCACTGAGCACGAACTGGCCGCGCCTACCGTCGTCGCGCCGCCGCTCAGCATCTTCGCCGCTGCCAAGCGCCTGCAGGCGCGCTTCACCGACTGGAGCCCGGAGCACTACGCCTGGCTTAGCCAGCACCACCCGGCCGGCATCCAGGAAGAAGCCCTCGATAGCGTCGAGGCCAGCCTGCGCGCCGCCTTCACCCGCCGACCAACCCTTTCCGTCGTAGGAGGTGCGTGATGCTCAAGCTCAAAGCACTGCTGCGCTACCACAACCTGGGCCAGGCCGACCTGGCCCGCGAGTTGGGCCTGAGCCGCCCGACCATTTCCCAGCTGATCAACCACAGCATGTGGCCCAAGACCATCCCGCAGGAGGACTTGAAGGCGCGCATCGTCGCCTGGCTGGAGAGTTTCAACGTCACCGGCATGCAGCTGGTGGGCATTTTCGAAGAGGAGGAGAACCAGGAGCAGAACACCAAGGTGGCCGCTGGGCGCTGCAACGCCCAACGGCCTGAGCACCGCAATCCCAAGAAGCCAATCGAGGAGCCCGACACAATGCTACTACGCGCAACCAAACTGACACAGCAGGCACGCCAGCACTTCGGCATGTTCGGCGACCCGTTCGCAGACCCGCGCACCAGCGCTGATCTGTTCGTCTCGCCGGATATCCGCTATGTGCGCGAAAGCCTCTACCAGGTCACGCGCTACGGCGTATTCCTGGCGATCCTGGGCGAGTCCGGCTCGGGCAAGTCCACCATCCGCAAGGATCTGCACGAACGCCTGCGCACTGAAGACAAGCCGGTGATCGTCATCGAGCCCTACGTCATCGGCATGGAGGATGACGACTTCAAGGGCAAGACCCTCAAGGCCATGCACATCTGCGAGGCCATCCTGGCCACCGTAAGCCCTGGCAGCAAGATGCCGCGCGGCCTGGATGCCCGGTACCGCGCCGTGCACAACGTGCTGCGCGAGTCGCACCGCATGGGCAACCGCCACGTCCTGGTGATCGAGGAGGCGCACGCCATCCCGGTACCGACCCTCAAGCACCTCAAGCGCTTCTTCGAGCTGGAGGACGGCTTCGAGAAGCTGCTCAGCATCGTGCTGATCGGCCAGAGCGAGCTGGCCAACAAGCTCAGCGAGAAGCGCGCCGACGTGCGCGAGGTGGTGCAGCGCTGCGAGGTGGTGAAGCTCAACCCGCTCGACCAGCACCTGGGCGACTACCTCAAGCACCGCTTCAAGCTGGTCAACAAGCCGCTGGAAGAGGTGATGGACGAGCCGGCCATCGAAGCCCTGCGCAGCAAGCTCACCGGCACCGGCTCCAAGGAGAACGGCTCGGTGCTGTACCCGCTGGCCGTACACAACATGCTGGCCGCTGCCTTCAACCAGGCCGCCCTGGTCGGCGCCACCCGCCTGTCGGCGGACATCATTGCGGAGGTGTGAGCCATGGCCATCACCATCGAACAAATCATGGAGCAGGCCCAGGTGTACACCGACGCCTTGATCCTCGTCAGCCAGCCATTCGCCCCCAGCGATGCAAAAGAGCTTGCCGAATTTCAGAAGCAGGTACTGCTGGAGCTGCTCGTCGCCTTCGAGGACGAAGCCCATACCGCTGGGGCCCAGGAAGCCCAGCTCGACATGGCCAAGCCGCTGATCGAGTGGCACCAGAACCGCCTTGGCAACCTCGGCCAGTTGCAGAAGGCGGTAGAGGGCACTCAGATCTGCCTCGGCGTGGACGATGCCAATCCAATCGTACTTCAGGGCGCAATGCTCAAAGGCTGGCGCTTCGCTCTTGCCCTCGCCGAGCAGCAGTTCGGGAAGTTCCCGCTGTCCATCGAGCGCAAAGCTCCCACCAGCGACGAGGAGGAATGACCATGGTTACCTCGAACGTCCATCCCATCAGCACCCAAGCCGCCATCGACCTCGCCATGCGCGGCCATGCCATGCCGGTCTGCACGGTGCTGACCCCTGAGCTGGCTGACAAGCTTCGCGTCATCAACGAGATGTCTCGCCGCCTGCGCGCGGCGGACGTGCGCGTCGAAGTCACATCGCCGCTCGACTGCAAGATCTTCATCAAAGCCGAGGACTCCGATCAGCTCGCCGCATCGTTCAGCAGCGAATGGCGCAGCCCGAGCTGGAGCACCAAAGGCGTCCACACCATCAACAGCGTCCGCCTCGGCGGCTGCTACGTCTGCTGGCTGACGCCGGCAAAGGGGCTGCAGCAATGAACGCTTTCACCATGAAAAGCATGGACAGCGCACCTAAAGACGGACGTGAAGTAATCCTGAAAGTGGCGCGCCGGGCCGGGATTGCCGGCTGTTTCCTGGTCGGGCATTACATGCCAGGTGGTCACTGCATTGAGGATCATCCAGCGATCGCCGCCGGCTGGTACTTCTGGAACGGCCTCATGTTCGATAAAGCAGCTGAGCCTATCGGCTGGTGCCCGCTGCCTGGAGAAGCTGCCGATTCGATCACCGTCCTCGAAGCCTGGGAGGCTATCGGCCACGACATCGGCATGAATCCATCGAAGGACGAGCTGCTCGACTCACTCCGCTATATGTCGCGACTGGCTACGACGCTCAGCGAGGCCACCAACCCAGCCGTCCACCGTTTGCTAACCGAGCGCATCCGCCAGATCCAGCAGCACGGCTACGACAGCGACCATGACGATGACCATGCCTGCGACGAGATCGCAGCACTGGCCACGTACTACGCGATGCCACCGTCTGCCCGTTACTGGGATGCAACCAGCACCGGCTATGGCCACACCCTGGGCGAAGCGATCCTGCCGGAAGGCTGGACTGCCAAGCCATGGGATGGGGAAGAAGCCGGCCGCATCCGCGAGCTGGAGAAAGCGGGTGCGCTGATCATCGCCGAGCTGGAGCGCCTGCACCGCGCCGAACAACGTGCCGCCGAGCCGGCCGAGGCGGTGCAGTCATGAACACCATGGCCAAGTCCGCCGTACAGCTAACCGTCGAACGCCGCCTACGCGAAGCCCTGGAGCTGCTCAAGCGCGGCGCCGGCTACGCATCGGCCACTTCGACCATCGGTGGCCAATTGCTCAACGACGAGATCTGCCGCTTCCGCGAGGCGGTACAGGCCGAACTCGAAATCAACACCCAACAAGCCGAGGAAGAAACCCATGGCTGAGCAAATCCAAGTCCCTGAAGGCTTCCGCCTCGACGCCCAGGGCCGTCACGTACCTGAATCCATGATCAAACCGCTCGACCTGATGCGCGACGAACTGGTGATGGCCATCGTCGGCAAGACCCAGGAACTCAACCTGGCGCTGGTCGACTTCAAGGCCAAGGTTTTCGGTGAGGTCGACGCCCTGGTGGCAGTCGCGGCCGACGAGTACGGCGCCAAGCTGGGCGGCGCCAAGGGCAACGTCACGCTGTTCAGCTATGACGGCCGCTACAAGGTGGTGCGGGCCAAGGCGGACAACATCCGCTTCGACGAGCGCCTGCAGGGCGCCAAGGCCCTGATCGACGAATGCCTGCAGGAGTGGGTGAAGGGCTCGCGCCCCGAGATCATCACCCTGATCAACGACGCCTTCAAAGTCGACCAGGCCGGCAACATCCGCACCGGCAGCGTCCTCGCACTGCGCCGCCTGGAGATCACAGACGAACGCTGGATTCGCGCCATGCAGGCCATTAGCGACGCGGTCACCGTGGTCACCACCAGCTCCTACGTCCGCGTGTACGAGCGTGTCGGTGATACCGACCGGTACGAGCCCATCAGCCTCGACATTGCGAAGGTGTGACCATGGCACTTTCTACCGAAGACCGCGCGCGCCTGATTGATCGCCTGGATCGTAGCTTCCAGGCCATGCCGCGCTGGGTAAAGACCGCGACCAAGCATGCGATGGGGGCGCCTTCGCACCATCCCGCAACCGGCAAGAAGTTCGAGAGCTTCCGTGAGGTCATCGAGGCGGCTGCCGACGAGACACTGCTGATCCTCAAGGAGGACTTCGAGGACAACGACGATCTGGCGCCGGAGGTTCTGCAATGAAGACCCTCATTCACTTCAAGGACAGCGGCCAAGACTTCCTACGCTGGGCTGTCGACGAGAACGGCACAGTCATCGACTGCTGGCCCTTCCAGGCCGATGTCTGGAAAGGGCTAAAGGTCACCAACCTGGCAAAACTGAAGGTAGGCGGCGTCGTTGAATACAACCATCACGGGCGCAGCGGCTGCATCAGCCACCTGGTGACCGGCGTTGTTCCGCTGGCACCGGTGGAAGTCAGCGTGAGATTGGACGGCGATGGCTATGCCACCAATACCGTCCGAGGCAAGCGCGCCAGCTGCACCTATGACGCCTCGCTGGCCGTAGAGCGGCTGGGCGACAAGCTGTTCCCTGGTTACCACCTCATCATCGAGCGCCTGCCTTGCACGGCAGTAGGCCGTTTGTACGGCAAATGGCGTATCGAACCAGCGGGGGCCATCTAAATGAGCCTGCTCAACGGGAAAGACACCGAAACCACCACGCTCCTGCACGTCATCCAGGCTGCAGAGGCGAGTCAATCCAACCACTTCGAACTGATCAGCCTGGGTCTCGACAGCGGGCGCGATCTGATCCTGGTTGCCGTCCTGGCTGATGACCTGGACGCCACCCGTCGAGTGCTCGAAGGGTTGCAGGATCTGCAGGAGGTGCGCTGATGGGACACCCAATCTTTCACGAGGCCCCCTCCAGGGACATGACCAAGGCTCAGGAGCGCCAAGCCGAGCTGGATGCGCAGGTCGAAGCCTTCCTGGCCAAGGGCGGCGAGATCAAGGCCTTCGACAACTTCCGCCGTCCTATCGAGAGTGGGCCCTGGCGCTCTAAGTCGATCAGCCCGGAGCAGCAGAAGCCAGTCCAGGCTGCGCCCATCAAGGCGAAACCGGCCAAGCCCGCCGCTCCTGTGAAGGCAAAGCCGGTACCGGAGGTGCCAGCCGAACCGGTGGTAGTGGCTACTATCGACCTCAGTGCCGAGCTGCGCGCCTTGCGCAAGCAGACTGCAGCCATCAACCGCCGCCTCAATCGCCTGAGCTGCTCTATGGGTGGTCGCGCATGAGTATCTCGAAAGGCGTACTCGGCAAGATCCACATCGCCAAGGGCCAACTGGGCATGGATGACGACAGCTATCGCGCACTGCTGCGCCGCGTGGCCGGAGTCGAGTCGGCAAAAGACCTCAACACCCGCCAGGCCGGCCGGCTGATGGTCGAGCTGGAGCGCCTGGGCTTCAAACCGAAGCCCAGCGGCAAGGCGAAGGGCAAGCCGCACAACTTCGCCCAGCTGTCCGGCGAGATCGAGGTGATCGAGGCTCAGCTCACCAACATGGGCCTGCCCTGGAGCTATGCCGATGCGATCGCCAAGCGCCAGTTCGGCGTAGAGAAGGTCGCATGGCTGAAAACGCCCAAGCAGCTAACGGCGGTGCTGGCGGCGTTGCACGTCGAGCAGGAGAAGCGCGAGCTGCTCCACCAGGTGGAAACCCTGTGCAAGGAGCTGGGTGTGACTGATCCAGAACGGGTAGACGGTTTGGAAGCCCTGCCGAAGGGGTGGAAGCGCCAGCGTCCAATTCTCAAGGCACTGGTGGGTGCCCTCAATAACCTGGTCATCGCGCGGAGGGGCGACTGATGCAGCTGCAATGCCCATGCTGCGGTGAGCAGTTTCCGATCGAGGCCGGCTTCGCAGACGCGGACGGCAAGAAGCTGGCGGCAATGCTTGCCGGCCTCGATCCGAGGCTCGGCCGGGCGGTGCTCAACTACCTGCGCCTGTTCAGCCCGGCCAAGCGCGGCCTGCGCATGACCCGCGCCATCAAGCTGCTGGAGGAGCTGCTCGACCTGGTCAACGCCGGCACGGTGCAAAAGGACGCCCGCACCAACGATTCCAAGCCGGCGCCGCCCAGGATCTGGACGGCCGGCATCGAGCAGATGCTGATCGCCCGCGATCGCCTGTCGCTGCCACTCGATAACCACAACTACCTGCGCACGGTGGTCTATGGCATCGCCAGCGACCCCGCCCAGGCCCAAGCCGCCGCTCCGGCCAAGCCGGCCCGCGCGGCTGCCACCACTCAACAGATCCTGCAGGACGCCCTCGGCCGCATCGAAGCCGATCGCCGCCTGGGCCTTATTAATGAAGAGGAAGCCGAACGCCGCATCGCAGCGGCAAGGGGGAACGCATGAGCGCAAGGCCAACAGCGATGGCGGAGAAGCGCCACGAACTACTCAGCGATATCGCCGACCACGTTGCGGCAGTTGTTGCAGAGCACGGGGTCGATGCGGCGATCGCCGAGCAGGCCGGCGCGGCGGTGGTCGAGCATTTGTCCAATACCTGGGCGGGAAGCTGCGTCACGTTCCCAAAGGACTTCCGCTGGCGTATCACTCAGCGGGATCTGGAGATCCTGGGCAAATTCAACGGCCGCAACCACCACGCGCTGGCCGTTGAGTACGACATGACAGAGAATGCGATCTACAAGCTACTCAAGAGAACGCAGGACAGGAAGTTCGACCGCGATCAGCACAAACTCGACCTCGGCGACGGCCTGTAACCCCGGCCGCCGCCGTTTCACCTACGGCAACACTGTTACAAACCCCATCCCGCTATTTTCCCCTTCGTTCCTTTATATCCCGCCTTTATCGCGCTTTCCCTGTCATATCTTTCTCAAGCCTGCACATAACGCAGCAATGGCAACGCAGGTAGTTTTTCAACAGCCTGTTAGACGGTGGCGTCGGCGCGCTTCATCGCCTGCGCCTGGCCGCGCATCAGGCCATAGTGCAGTAGCGCGCCGAGCAGGGCGCCAAGCAGCCAGGAATAGCCCGACAGCTGGGTCAGAACGGGCGCCCAGACCGAGGCGACGGAGAACACCGAGGCGATGGCAAAGGCGATCAGCGCCTTGCGGTTCCAGCCGCCGTCGAAGTAGTAGGCCGAGCCGACTTCGGCGCTGAACAGCTGCTGCAGGTCGAGCTTGCGCCGGCGCACCAGGTAATAGTCGACGACGATGATGCCGTACAGCGGCGCCAGCACGGCGCCGAGGGTATCGACGAAGGCGGCGATGCCGACGTTGCTGATGAAGGCGACCCACAGCGCGCCGATGAAGAAGGCGATGCCGGCGGTGATGAAGCCGCCGGTGCGCGCGCTGATATGTGCCGGGGCCAGGTTGGCCAGGTCGTAGGCCGGCGGGATGAAGTTGGCCACCAGGTTGATGCCCACGGTCGCGGCGAAGAAGGTCAGCGCGGCGATGATGGTCAGGGTCAGGTTATCGACGCGCGCGACGATGTCGGTGGGGTTGGTCAGCGTCTCGCCGAACACCACCACGGTACCCGCGGTGATCACCAGGGCGATCAGCGAGAAGAACGCCAGGCTCACCGGCAGGCCGAGGAAGTTGCCGATGGTCATCTGCTTCTCGCTTTTGACGAAGCGGGCGAAGTCGCCATAGTTGATCACCACCGCGGCGAAGTAGGCGACCATGGTGCCGACCACCGCGAAGAAGGCAGCCACCGGGCCGGCCTTGTATTCACCGGTGCCACTGAAGATGTTGCCCAGCTCGCTGAGCAGGCTGGGGCCGGCCTTGTACCAGATCAGGCCCATCAGCGCGATCATCACCACGTAGACCAGCGGCCCGGCCCAGTTGAGGAAGCGGGTGATCCAGCTCATGCCGCAGACGAACAACGCCACCTGGAACAGGCAGACGATCACGTAGGACAGCCAGCCGATGGCGGTCAGGCCCATGTATACGGCCGGGTCCTGCGGTTGCAGCAGCGAGTTGAGCAGCAGCGCCACCGCGGTGGAGGCGAAGTAGGTCTGCACGCCGTACCAGAAGATGGCGACGATACCGCGTACCAGGGCGGGGAAGTTGGCGCCGCGCACACCCATGCTGGCGCGGGCGAACACCGGGAAGGGAATGCCGTACTTGACGCTGGGTTTGCCGGTCAGCTGTACCAGGCCCATGACGATGAAGCCGGCGAGGACGATGCCGGCCAGTACCGCCCAGCCATTGAGCCCGTAGGAGATGAACAGCGTCGCCGCCAGGGTGTAGCCGAACAGACTCTGAATGTCGTTCGACCAGACGTTGAAGATCTCGAACCAGCCCCAGGTACGTTTCTCGGGAGCCAGGGGGGCGAGATCCTCGTTGTGCAGCGAGGTATCGATGTGCTTGATGCGGAAATCTTCGGCGTTGGACATGGACAGCTCCCAGTTTTGTTCTTGCGCCGCGACGGCGTATGAGGAGGTTTGTCTGCAGGTTTCGTTCCGATTTTGTATTCGTGTCATGACTGAATCTGTGTATACAGCCATTTCAACAGTGTTTCGGTAGGAACCTGTTTGTCTTGTACACAGAAAATCCGTTGCTGAATATGGCTTTCTGACAAATTGCACACAAAAAATAGAAATATTGTGATCAAAAACTTGACCTTGCGGTCAGTTGCATGCTTGCAAGTCGTTGATGAAAAAGCCAGATAGGCGGCCCGATTCTGCACCGATGCGGTGCCCGGCCTGATTGCGGAGCGCCGGGTTGGTGCGGCGATTCAAGCCGGTTTGATAAAGGCGGTGCGCACGGCGCACCCTACGACCCGAGGTAGATGGCCGTGTGCACCGCCCATCTTTCGGTGCAAAGAAAAAGGGGGAAGGGCGCGAACGCCCATCCCCCTTTTTACCCGGCCGCCGTCCCTACCCGACGTCGGCCAAGTTCGTTGCGGCAGTGGTCAGAAGTGGTACTTGACCAGTGCCTGCACGGCCGTCTGGTCGAAGCGATCGCCCGAACCATCCACCGGTTTCACGCCGTACTTGGCGCGCCACATGTTGATCTCGGTGCCGACGTAGAGCTGGCGCTCTTTGCCGAACAGGGCCTTGCCGGCGTCCCACTTTACCTGGATCGAGGAGCCCACCGAGGTCTGGGTGCCGGCATCGCGCGACGGCGAACGCCAGTCGACGAAGCCGTCGACGACGAAATCCTGATCGCCCAGGCTGAAGGGGTACGCGGCGCTGACGGTCAGCTGGGTGGCGTAGCCGTTGCTGTCGGCGTCCTTGAAGAAGGTGTGGTTGTTGATCTTGACCCGGTACAGATTGGTCTTGAAGTAGTTGAAGCCGGGGATCTCCCAGTCCAGGCCGACGCCGTACAGGTAGTTCTCCGGGCCGGGACCGCCTTCGCCTTTCTCGTAGGTGAAGGCGGCATAGACGTCCTTGATCGGACCGGCAGCCAGCTTCTGCCCGGTCAGCCAGCTCAGGCTGATGCGCGGGGAGAATTCCATGTAGTAGAAGGAATTCTTGTCATGCTGGCGGAAGGTGCCGTTGTCGAAGCTGCCGCGCGACTGCACGTTGTCGGCGCGGATGTAGTCGAGGAAATAGAAGACGTCGCCCCAGACCCAGCCGCTGGCGTGTTCGAAGGTGAAGGTGGTCTGGGTGCGCTGCTCCTCGCCATTGAAGTTCATGCGCTGGAAGTTCTCGCCATACAGGTAGGACAGGCTGTTGTCCTGCCAGTACAGCAGGTCGCCGGCGAGGGCCTGCTGGCCGGCGAGCAGGCCGGCAGAGAGCGCGAAGCAGTGAGGCAGATGCTTGAGTTTCATGGGTTTTCCTTATTGTTGGCGTGCAAGCGGACAACTCCCGGCGGCGCAGCACCGGGAGGGGTAAGGGTAAAAGGGGATCAGCCGGAGCGTGTGGTGGTGGCCAGGTCGCGGCTCAGGGTCTTCAGGCTGCTGTCGTCGATGTGATCGTCGTCCTCGCGGTTCTGCAGCACGGTGTGCAGGTGCGCTTCGGGATCGTAGTCGTCTTCCTCCACTTCGTGAGCTTCATCGGGCAGGAAGATGTTCAGCAGAATGGCACTGAAGGCGCCGATGGTGATGGGCGAGCCGAAGATGTTCTTCAGCACGTCGGGCATGTGCGACAGCACGTCCGGCACGCCGGCCACGCCCAGGCCCATGCCCAGCGAGATGGCCACGATCAGCACGTTGCGACGGTGCAGGCCGGCTTCGCTGAGGATCTTGATACCGGCCACGGCGACGGTGCCGAACATGATCAGGGTGGCGCCGCCCAGTACCGGCTTGGGCATCAGTTGCAGCACCGCGCCGACTGCCGGGAACAGGCCGAGCAGCACCAGGATGCCGGCGATGTAGAAGGCCACGTGACGGCTGGCCACGCCGGTGAGCTGGATCACCCCGTTGTTCTGGCTGAAGGTGGTCATCGGCAGGCTGTTGAACATGGCGGCGACCGCCGAGTTGCAGCCGTCGGCCAGCACCCCGGACTTGATCCGGCGCATGTACAGCGGTCCCTTGACCGGCTGTTTGGAGATGATCGAGTTGGCGGTCAGGTCGCCGGCGGTTTCCAGCGGGGTGATCAGGAAGATCACGGCGATGGGCACGAAGGCGATCCAGTCGAAGCCGAAACCGTACTTGAATGGCTGCGGCACGCTGATCAGCGGCACCTCGGCCATGTTGGCGAAGTCCACCCGACCGGTGAACCAGGCCACCGCGAAGCCCAGGGCCAGCCCGATGATCACCGCTGACAGGCGCAACACCTGCGAGGAGGCGCGGTTGAGCAGGACGATGGTGCCCAGTACCAGGCCGCCGAGCGCCAGGTGGTGCAGGGCGCCGAGATCCGCTGCGCCGTAGCCGCCGGCCAGATCGGTCATGCCCACCTTGATCAGCGACAGGCCCATCAGGCAGATGATGGTGCCGGTGACCACCGGGGTGATCACCTTGCGCAGCTTGTTGATGAACTGGCTGAAGACGATCTCGACGAAGGCGGCGCAGAAGCAGATGCCGAACAGCGTGGCGAGTATCTCCTCCTCGCTGGCACCGCGCCCCTTGACGATGAAGCCGGCGCTCAGGATCACGCTGAGAAAGCCGAAGCTGGTGCCCTGCAGGCACAGCAGGCCGGAGCCGATCGGGCCGATGCGCTTGGCCTGAACGAAGGTGCCGAGGCCGGAGACGAACAGCGC
Source organism: Pseudomonas sp. GD04158 (assembly GCF_029834875.1). NCBI lineage: Bacteria > Pseudomonadati > Pseudomonadota > Gammaproteobacteria > Pseudomonadales > Pseudomonadaceae > Pseudomonas > Pseudomonas sp. GD04158. The sequence continues at coordinate 56,296 of NZ_JAODYT010000007.1, forward strand.
CATGCTCACCAGATACGGCACGTGGGCGCCGAGGCCCAGCGCGCTGCCGACGATCAGGGTGGGGGTGATGATGCCGACGAAGCTGGCCAGCACATGCTGCAGCGCCGCGAAGATGGCTGGGGCGAACGCTGGCGTGTCGTCCAGCTGGTAGATCAGGTCGCTATTGCCGGAGGGCGCAGCGGGGGCTTGGGTGTTGCTGTCTGTGGTCATGTCATAGCCTGCCAGTTGTTTTTATACGGTCATGGGCTTGCACGAGGCTTCACGGCACCTCTGAACTGATCGACCTGCAAAGCTGTCTGGTCGGTCAGAATATTTCGACTATAACAATTTGTGGACAGGGTTAAAAACAATTTATTTTTGGATTGTGCACAAAAAATGAACCGCCGGTCAGCTTTCGCTGCCGGCGGTTCATGGGGGGAGGTGTTGCAGGCGGCGCCTCGGTAGGAGGAGGCCGGGAGGGCGGGGATAAAAAGATGCCGCGCCCATTCGCGGGCGCGGCATGTGTGGCAATCAGTTGATCTGGGCGCCCTTGGCGATCCAGCTGCCGATCAGGTCGCGTTCGTCCTGGGTCATCTGGGTGATGTTGCCCAGCGGCATGATCTGCGTGGCCACGGTCTGCGCATGGATCTTCGCCGCCTGCGCCTTCATCTGCTCAGGGGTGTCGAGCATGAAACCGGCCGGTGCGGTGCTGAACATCGGGCTGGTGGGGCTGGCCGAGTGGCAAACGGTGCAGCGCTCGTGGATCACGCTCTCGACCTTGGCGAAGTCGACGCCCGAGCCGGCTGCCGGTGCTTCGCTCGGCGCTGCCTGCTCGGCGGTCGCCGGAGCCTCACCGACTTCCTCGACCTTGGCCAGGGTAGCGCTGGCCGGCTGTTCAACGGCGGCCACCGGCGCGGCGGTCGGCGAGCGGTGGATCGGCGCGGTGACGTAGGCCAGGCAGATCATGCCCAGTGCTGCGGCCGGCAGGGTCCAGACGTACTTGCTGCTGTCGTGGCGGGTGTTGAAGTAGTGGCGCACCAGCACGGCCAGGATCGCGATACCGGCCAGGATCAGCCAGTTGTACTGGCTGCCGTAGGTGCTCGGGAAGTGGTTGCTGATCATGATGAACAGCACCGGCAGGGTGAAGTAGTTGTTGTGGCGCGAGCGCAGCAGGCCCTTGGCCGGCAGTACCGGGTCGGGTTCGCGGTTCTCTTCGATGGCCTTAACCAGCGCACGCTGGGCCGGCATGATAGTGAAGAACACGTTGCCGACCATGATGGTGCCGATGATCGCGCCGACATGGATGTACGCCGCGCGGCCGCTGAAGATCTGGCTGAAGCCATAGGCGGCGGCGATGATCAGCACGAACAGCACGGCGCCGAGCAGGGCGGGGCGCTTGCCCAGGGGCGAGTCGCAGAGGAAGTGGTAGATCACATAGCTGATCGCCATGGAGCCGAGGCCGATGGCGATGCCCATCGCCGGGGACAGCTCGACGCCCGGCTTGACCAGGTACAGGCTGGGGTTGAGGTAGTACACCACCAGCAGCAGGGCGACGCCCGACAGCCAGGTAGCATAGGCCTCCCATTTGAACCAGTGCAGGTTCTCCGGCATTTTCGGCGGAGCCAGCTTGTACTTTTCCAGGTGGTAGATACCGCCGCCGTGAATCGCCCAGAGGTCGCCCGACAGGCCCTCGCGTGGGTTGCTCCGGTTGAGGTTGTTCTCCAGCCAGACGAAATAGAAGGATGCGCCGATCCAGGCGATACCGGTGATCATATGGATCCAGCGGATGCCCAGGTTTAGCCATTCGGTGAAATGTGCTTCCACGATCTGTACCTCTTTCCCGGGGGAGGCACGCCAGCCCCGGGCTTCTCTTATTGGTGGGGGTTGAGGAGAAGGAGTTCGTCCTCATTGAAGAAATGCTCATCGCAGTTGTTGCCGGAACCACTGCGATCAACCACCAGGAAGTCATCCCGCTTTTCGATCGTCAGCACCGGGTGGTGCCAGACGCCGCGATGGTAATTGACGCCCTGCCTGCCATTGCTGAGGAAGGCACGGACGGACCCTGATACAGGTACATCGCCAAGTGGCGCGACCACGATCAGAAAGGGGTTGCCGAGCAGCGGGATAAAGGCCTGGCTGCCCAGCGGATGGCGTTCCAGCATGCGGATGGTCAGCGGCATCTCCAGGGCTTCGGCGCTGAAGATGCTGATGATGGCCTTGTCCTCCGGCTGCGCGGTCTCCACGGTGGCCAGCTTGTGATAGCGGCGGGTGGAGCCGTTGTTGATCATGAAGAAGTCGCTGCCGTCGGTTTCGATCACGTCACCGAAGGGGGCGAAGGCTTCTTTGCTCAGGGGCTCGATGGTCAGGCTACGCATGGCTGTTCTACTTGTTCGATTCGGTTTGTTGGGCTGCGCCAGCCGTTACAGCTGCTGCAGACGGAAGAGGGCGATCTTGTTGATCTCGGCCAGGGCGGTGGCGAACTCCTGCTCCGGCGTGTTGTGAATGCGCTCCTCGAAGGCGGCCAGAATCTGGTGGCGGTTGCTGCCCTTGACGGCCTTGATGAAGGGGAAGCCGAACTTGGTCTTATAGGCGTCGTTGAGTTCGGTGAAACGGGCGAACTCCTCGGCGGTGCATTCGTGGATGCCGGCGCCGGACTGTTCGGCGGTGCTCGAAGCGGTCAGCTCGCCACGCACTGCAGCCTTACCGGCCAGGTCCGGGTGCGCGTTGATCAGCGCCAGCTGCGCCTCATGACTGGCGGACAGGAGGATGTCGGCCATGCGCTGCTGCAGGCCGTCGATCTCGTCTACCGACGCGTCCATGCCGAGGTCGTAAGCCTTCTCGGCCACCCAGGGCGAGTGCTCGTAGATGTCGGCGAAGGCTGCGACGAACTCCTCGCGGCTCAGCTTGGAAGGGGTCAGGGTCTGGAAACGGCTCATGGACGGCTCTCTCATTCGGTCGCGCGGAAGGGGTGGGTGGCGTGCCAGTGCCTGGCGATGTCGACGCGGCGGGCGCACCAGACCTTGTCATGGCTTTTCACGTAGTCGATGAAGCGCGCCAGCGAGGCCAGACGCGCCGGGCGGCCGAGCAGGCGGCAGTGCATGCCGATCGACAGCATCTTCGGCGCGCCGGCCTGGCCTTCGGCGTAGAGCACGTCGAAGGCATCCTTGAGGTACTCGAAGAAATCGTCGCCCTTGTTGAAGCCCTGCACCTGGGTGAAGCGCATGTCGTTGGTGTCCAGGGTGTAGGGGATTACCAGGTGCGGCTTCTCCGCGGTGCTGGCCGGGTCCCAGTAGGGCAGGTCGTCGTCGTAGGTGTCGGAGTCGTAGAGGAAGCCGCCTTCCTCGCGCACGATGCGCCGGGTGTTCGGCCCCAGGCGGCCGGTATACCAGCCCACTGGGCGCTCGCCGGTCAGCTCGGTGAGGATGCGGATGGCCTCGAGCATGTGCTCGCGCTCGGTGGTTTCGTCGACATTCTGATAGTCGATCCAGCGGTAACCGTGGCTGCAGATCTCGTGGCCGGCGGCGACCATCTGGCGAATCACCTCGGGGTGACGCTGGGCGGCCATGGCCACGGCGAAGATGGTCAGGGGAATGTCGTGCTTCTTGAACAGCTCGAGCAGGCGCCAGACACCGGCGCGGCTGCCGTATTCGTACAGCGACTCCATGCACAGGTTGCGCTGGCCCTGTAGCGGCTGGGCGGCGACCATCTCGGAGAGGAAGGCCTCGGACTCCTTGTCGCCGTGGAGGATGTTGCGCTCGCCGCCTTCCTCGTAGTTGAGCACGAAGGACAGGGCGATGCGGGCATCGCCCGGCCAGTGCGGATGGGGCGGGTTGGCGCCGTAGCCGATCAAATCGCGTGGGTAATCAGCATTCACTGCAGTCTTCCTATCTGGATCGTGGCGGTCACTGCGCGCCTGGCAATGGATGGCTGCGCGACCGGGATGGCTAATTGTATACAAAGTTAGTTGCAGTTTGTAAATCGACTTTTCATCATTTTCTTCGTTGCACGGCGTGCAGGGAAAATTGCCTGAGTGGTCAGCAACGAGTGCTGATCGCTGCGTAGCTGCTGGCTCGCGATCGAATAAGCAGTGAACCGCTTTGGTGCGTAGACGGCATCCTGATCGAATTTATTGTGTACAATTTTAGAGCAAACTGTTTTATATTAACTCTGCGTGCTATCCTGCCATTGCGTCGGAGCATTGCGACGAGCCGATTTCAACAGAGTAGAGGAGGTGTGGTGTTCGTAGGGCGCAGGTCGCCACGAGCATCCGAGACCCATGGGACGTTTGACTACGCATGTACTGGACGCCGCACACGGCTGCCCAGGGAGTGACATCAAGGTCGAGCTGTATCGCGTCGAAGGCGCGCAGCTGGAGCTGATCAACAGCGTGACCACCAACCACGACGGCCGTTGCGATGCGCCGGTGCTGCAGGGCGATGACTACCGCACGGGCGTGTATCAGCTGCACTTCCATGCCGGCGACTACTACCGTGCCCGTGGCGTGAAACTGCCCGAGCCGGCCTTCCTCGATGTGGTGGTACTGCGCTTCGGCATCGATGCCGGCCAGGAGCACTACCACGTGCCGCTCCTGATTTCCCCTTACAGCTACTCCACCTACCGCGGTAGCTGACTGACTGGCGGGCCAACAGCCTGCCAGACGAATGCTTGTCACCCTCAGACTCGTTCGAGTCCTTACGCCCGCTCACACTGCGGGCTTTTTTTCGTCTGCGTGTAGGGTGCGCCGTGCGCACCGGAACCCGCGTGGAGCCGTGCAGCGCCTTGAATCCGGTGCGCGTGGCGCACCCTGCGCGCGCCCCGTAGCCCGGATGAAGTCCGGGGTCGGCGATATGCTTGCGACGAGCGCGCCTTTCGTTGCGACCAAACGAAAAGCCCCGGCACAAGGCCGGGGCTTCGATCAGCACGGGGTGTTGCCCTCAGAGGAAGGCGAACTTGGCGATGAAGATCACGCACAGCACATACAGGCTCAGCGATACCTTGTCGCGCTGACCGGTCAGCAGCTTCAGCGTCGCGTAGGTAAGGAAGCCCAGGGCGATGCCGTTGGCGATGGAGAAGGTCAGCGGCATCATCACCACCGTGACGATGGCCGGAATGGTGTCGGTGTGATCCTTCCAGTCGATGTGCGCCATGCCGCTCATCATCAGCATCGCCACGTAGATCAGCGCACCGGCGGTGGCATAGGCAGGGATCATGCCGGCCAGCGGGGCGAAGAACATCGCGGCGAGGAACAGAATGCCGACGGTGACGGCGGTCAACCCGGTGCGGCCACCGGCGGCCACGCCCGAAGCGCTCTCGACGTAGCTGGTCACCGGCGGACAGCCGACCATGGCGCCCACCACGCTGGAGGTGGAGTCGGCTTTCAGCGCCTTGGACAGGTTGTGGATCTTGCCGTCCTCGTCCACCAGGTTGGCGCGGTGGGCAACGCCCATCAGGGTGCCGGCGGTGTCGAACATGTTCACGAAGAGGAAGGCCAGGATCACGCTGATCATCGCCACATTGAATGCGCCGGCGATATCCATGGCCAGGAAGGTCGGCGCCAGGCTCGGTGGCATCGACACCAGGCCGCCATATTCCACCAGGCCCAGGGCCCAACCCAGGGCAGTGACGCCGAGCATGCTGAAGAGGATGGCGCCGAACACGTTGCGGTGGCTGAGCACGGCGATCAACAGGAAGCACACGGCGGCGAGCAGCGCAGAAGGATTGCCGAACGAGCCCATGGTCAGCAGGGTAGCCGGGCTGTCGACGACGATGCCGGCGGTCTTCAGGCCGATCAGACCGAGGAACAGGCCGACCCCGGCGCCCATGGCGAAGCGCAGGCTCATCGGGATGCTGTTGAGCAGCCATTCGCGAATCTTCGACAGGCTCATGATCATGAACAGCACGCCGGAGATGAACACCGCGCCCAGTGCGATCTGCCAGCTGTAACCCATTTCACCGACGACGGTGTAGGTGAAGAAGGCGTTCAGGCCCATGCCCGGCGCCAGGCCCACCGGCCAGTTGGCATACAGGCCCATCAGGAAGCAGCCCAGGGCTGCGCCGATGCAGGTGGCGACGAAGGCGGCGCCATGGTCGATACCAGCGCCGGCCATGATGTTGGGGTTGACGAAGATGATGTAGGCCATGGTGACGAAGGTCGTCAGGCCCGCCAGCAGCTCGGTCTTTATGGTGGTGCGGTGCTCGGTCAGTTTGAAGAAGCGGTCGAGCAGGCCGCCCCTTGCCAGTTGATTCGCGTGTTGTTCTTGTTTGACGCTTTCCACAGCGGGTACTCCTCATCTCTCTTGTTGTGTACCGCCCAGAGCGTTGCGCAAGAACAATGCTCTCTGAGGCAGGCGGTGTTTCGGCGGTGCTTCCTGGCTAAGTTGTTGACCGAGCGGTCAAGAAGTCACTCAGGCGCGATTATGATGTTGTATACAAAAAATGCAATTAATGTTTTTAATGTTGCATTAATCGCACCAGTTGACGGGTCGGGCATGCGTGCGACCGGATTTGGCGACAATCCACCAGGCCTTGAAATTAAAAGTCTTTAAAAACAATTAGATAAGCTCATGGCTGGCAAGGAGTCTTTGGCTGCCTCGGCGGCCATCTGCCGGCCGTAGGACGCCCTTAGCTGCTAATGAACTGAGGCAGGGGTCTATATATAAAGAAAGGATTTGACGCGCTGCGCTCAGCCGAAGGCAGTCTGCGCCTTTGGGCAGCTATGACGTCAGGTGTAGTGGCTGATTGACCTGTGTACAATTGCTCGAATTTTTTTCTGATGTTTTTTCGCTCGGAGCTTGTCAGCTACCGGGTAGAACACAGTAGAGTCGCAGTGTCGCCGACTCTCATTGACGCGAGCCAGAATGAACGATCAATTGCAGCCACTGAAGAAGCAGCCGCGTGCGGGCAAAAGCAGCCGCAGCGGGACTCAGGACGATGTCGTATATGCCCACATTTTCGATGCCATTCTCGAGCAGCGCCTGGCGCCCGGCACCAAGCTGAGCGAAGAGGCGCTGGGCGAGATCTTCGGCGTCAGCCGCACCATCATTCGCCGCGCCCTGTCGCGCCTGGCCCACGAGGGTGTGGTACTGCTGCGCCCGAACCGCGGTGCGGTGGTGGCCAGTCCCAGTGTCGAAGAAGCCCGGCAGATCTTCTATGCGCGTCGCCTGGTCGAGCGGGCCATCACCGAGCTGGCCGTCGAGCATGCCACCGCCGAGCAGCTGGCCGAGCTTCGGCAGATGGTCAAGGACGAGCAGGACAGCTTCTCCCGCGGTGATCGTGGTGCCGGCATCCGTCTGTCCGGCGAGTTCCACCTGAAGCTGGCCGAGGCCGCGCGCAATGCGCCGCTGGTGAGTTTCCAGCGCAGCCTGGTGTCGCAGACCTCGCTGATCATCGCCCAGTATGAAAGCGGCAGCCGCTCGCATTGCTCCTACGACGAACACAATCAGTTGATCGACGCCATCGAGGCGCGCGATGCCGAGCGTGCGGTGCACCTGATGATGCACCACATGGATCACATCGACAGCAAGCTCAACCTGGACGAGGAAAGCGCCTCGGACGATCTGCACGCGGTGTTCTCGCACCTGCTGCAGACCAAGAAGAAGCCGGGCCGCAGCGCCGCCAATCGCTGATTGATCAGGTTGTAAAAAAGCCCCGAGGCGTAAGCGTCGGGGCTTTTTTCATTCCTGCGATTTGTGTCGGCCGCTGCCTTCAATCATCCGCAATCAGGCGCTTGCCCAGGCTTACCGAGGCGTCCACCTTGTAGCCGAGCCGCTCGTAGAAGGCCAGGGCCGCGGTGTTGCTGTCGCGTACCTGCAGGCTGAGCTTGGGGCAACCCATGGCCAGCAGCTGCTCTTCGATATGGGCCATCAACTGGCGCGCCAGGCCCCGCTGGCGCTGCTCCGGGCATACCGCCAGGTAGTTGACCCAGCCACGATGGCCTTCGTAACCGGCCATCGCCGAGGCCACCAGTTGGCCGTCGATTTCACCCACCAGAAACAGCTCGGGTTGCACCTTGAGCTTGCGCTGAATGTCCTTGTGCGGGTCGTTCCAGGGGCGGGTCAGGTCGCAGCGTTGCCAGAGCTCGACGACGGCAGCCTCATCGGCGGGCTGGAAGGGGCGGATAAGCATGCGGGCGACTCCGTGGCGCAAAGCCGCCGTTTTACCACGCGGCTCAGCGGCGCAGGTAGGCGGCGAAGTCGATATCGCCGGCCGAGAGAATGGCCTGTACGCGGTTGTGCACGTTGAGCTTGCGCAGGATGGCCGAGACGTGGGCCTTTACCGTGGTTTCGGCGATATCCAGGCTGTAGGCGATCTGCTTGTTGGACTCGCCCTTGGTCATGCGTTCGAGCACCAGCAGCTGCTTGCGCGTCAGCGCCTGCAGCAGCTCCGGCGGAATGCTGTGGGTGTCGTGGTGCGGGCGCGAGCTGCCGCTTTTCTGCGAGCGGATGATGTCGGGCGGCAGGTAGACGTTGCCGTCGAGTATCTGCGCGATGGCATCGGTCATCTGCGTCCGTGGCGAGGATTTGGTGATGAAGCCCACCGCCCCATAGGTGATGGCCTGCAGCACGATCTGCTTGTCCTGCTCGGCCGAGACGATCACCACCGGGATGGTCGGCGCTTCGTTGCGCAGGTTCATCAACCCGCCCAGGCCGTGCATGCCGGGCATGTTCAGGTCGAGCAGGATCAGGTCGAGATCGTCGTGCTGCTGGGTCAGCTCCAGGGCGCTGTCCAGGTCGGCGGTTTCCATGATCTCGCTGCCGGGGAAGCCGTCAGCGATGACGTTGTGGATGGCTTCGCGAAACAGCGGGTGGTCGTCGGCAATCAGAATCTTGTACATGGCCTTTCACCTCGTTGTTGTGATTATGGTGCGGCGTTGGGGGTGAGGAAAGCGCCAGGCAGTTCGGCTGGCTGAGCGGGCACCAACGGCAGGCCGGCCTGTTGCCAGGCGTCGATGCCGTCACGATACCAGTACAGCTGGCGATAACCCAGCGCATGGGCGCGGCGTGCGGCGTTCCAGCTCAGCCAGCAGTCGGAGCGGCAGTAGAAGACGAAGGGGTGGCGCAGGTCGCCGCCGCTGACCTGGTGCAGGTAATGAGCCAGGTAGCGTTGCCATGGCGCCGCGAGATTGCCGTTGCCGGTGTTGGCCAGCCACAGGCTGCCGGGCAGGTTGGCGTGGGGCTCGTCGTCGATGAATCGCTCGTTCAGCCAGGTGCGCCGGTAGACGTCGATCAGGCGTGTTTCCGGGCGCTCGGCCAGGAGCTGTTGCAGGGCGGGGGTGTCCAGGGTTTGCACGCCGTCCAGGCTGCTCGGCGTCGGGCTGCGGTATTGGCTGCTGCGATAGCCTTCGGCATCGAAAAGCTCTTCTGACTGCACGGCGCAGACCAGCAGCAGCGAGACGAACATCAGGCCTGCGCGCAGGGGCAGACGGTACTTCATGGCGAGGTCTCTACTTATTGTTGTAGCGGTATTACAGGCCATGGTCGCAGGCTTGGGAATTCTACGTTGGAGAGGAAAAGCAGTACCAAAGTAGTAGAAGTCGTAATGGCGAGCGGCCAGATGGCCGTTCAACCCGCCTTGCGCAGCGCCGCGTGCTGCGGGTTGAAGCTGACCACGGCGAGCACGGCGAAGAGCAGGGTCAGGCCGGCGCAGATCAGCAGCGCATCGAGGTGCAGGCGCAGGTACAGGGCGTTGCGCACCAGCTCCACCGCATGGGTGAAGGGGTTGAGCGCGCACAGCCAGTACAGCCATTCGCTGGACTCGCGCATCTTCCACAGCGGGTAGAGCGCGGACGAGAGGAAGAACAGCGGGAAGATGACGAAATTCATCACCCCGGCGAAGTTCTCCAACTGGCGGATGCCGTTGGACAGCAGCAGGCCCAGGGCACTGAGCAGCAGCGCCACCAGGAGCAGCGCCGGCAGCGCGGCGAGCAGGCCCCAGGCCGGCGGTTGCACGCCGTAAACCCAGGCGATGGCGAGGAAGGCATAGACCTGCAGCAGCGAGATCAGCGCGGTGGCCAGCAGCTTGGCGGCGAGCAGGAAGGCGCGTGGCAGCGGGCTGGTGAGCAGCACGCGCATGCTGCCCATCTCGCGGTCGTAGACCATCGACAGCGAGCCCTGCATGCCGTTGAACAGCAGGATCATGCAGGTCAGACCCGGCACGATATAGGTGTCGTAGGTGATGTAGGTGTCGTACGGCTCGATGATGGCGATGCCCAGTGCGGCGCGAAAGCCGGCAGCGAATACCAGCAGCCACAGCAGCGGCCGCACCAGAGCGCTGAGAAAGCGCGAGCGCTGCAGGACGAAGCGTAGCCATTCGCGCAGCACGATGCCGCGCAGGCAATACCAGTAGGCGCTCATGGGCGTGCCTCCCGCGTAGGGTGCGCCGCGCGCACCGAGACCGTATCGCTGCTGTCGTCGGCACGTTTCGGCCTGATCGCCTCGCGCACGTAGCCGCGGCCGAGGGCCTCGTCGCCGGTCAGGCGGGCGAAGCTGGTGGCCAGGTCGTCGCCGAAAGCGGCGGCCTTGCCGCGGGCCACGCGCTCGCCGCGATGCAGGATCAGCAGCTCGTCGCCAGGCTCGATCTCGTCCAGCAGATGGGTGGTCCACAGCACGCTCAGGCCCTGCTCGCGGCACAGGTTGCGTACATGCCGGCCCAGCGCCAGGCGACTGGCAGGGTCGAGCCCGGCGCTGGCCTCGTCGAGCAGCAGCAGGCGCGGCTGGTGCAGCAGGGCGCGGGCGATTTCCACGCGGCGGCGATGTCCGCCATTGAGCGTGCGTACCTTCTCGTGCCGGCGTTCACCGAGGTCCTGGCGCTCGAGTTCCTCGTCGATACGCGCCTGCGCCTCGCGACGCGGCATGCCATGCAGGGCGGCGTGGTAGGCGAGGTTCTGCTGCACCGAGAGGTCCAGATCCAGCGTGCTCTGCTGGAACACCACGCCGAGCTGGCGCAGCGCCTGGCGCGGCTCGCCGGCCAGGCTGTGGCCGAAGATGCGGATATCGCCCTGCTGCAGGTCATACAGGCGGGTGAGCAGGGCGATCAGGGTGGACTTGCCGGCGCCGTTGGGCCCGAGCAGGGCGGCGAAGCGCCCGGCGCTGAGCTCGAAGTCCAGACCGGTCAACGCCTGGCGCGCCCCGTAGGCGAAGCTGACGCCGCGTACCTCGAGGGCGTTCATGGCGTCACCACCACGCCCCAGGGGTAGCGGCCGACCTTGATCGACTTGGTCACCTTGAGCGCATCGACATCGATCACAGAGACATCGCCACTGACGCCGTTGGTGGTCAGCAGGCGCTTCTGATCCGGAGTGAAGGCCAGGTGCCAGACGCGCCGGCCCACCAGCAGGTAGTCGAGAATCTCGAAGGTCTTGGCGTTCACTACCGCCACATGGTTGGCCGGGCCGAGGGCGACGAAGGCGTACTTGCCGTCATCGCTGAGCTTGACCCCCACCGGCTGCACCTTGTCCGGGTGCACGCCCTTGATCTCGAAGCGCAGCACCTTGAGGATCTCGCGCGAGTCGACGTCCATCACCGTGACCGTGCCGCCGATCTCGGCCGAGGCCCACAGGCGCTTGCCGTCCTTGTCGAACTCCACATGGCGAGGGCGCTGGTCGACCAGGGTGTTGTCCACCAGTTGCTGGGTGCTGGTGTCGATCCAGTGCAGCATGTTGGTGGTTTCGCTGGTATTGACCGCCCACTTGCCGTCCGGGCTCACCGCCATGCCTTCGGGCTCGACCCCCACCTCGATCTGCGCCAGCACCTCGTCGCTCTGGGTGTCGACCACGGTGACCAGGGCATCGTCCTCGTTGGAGATGTACAGCCAGCGGTCGTTGGGGTGCAGGGCGAATTGCTCGGGGTCGGCGCCGGAGGGCAACTCCTTGATGATCTTGCGCGTGGCCAGGTCCATCACCTGTACGCGGTCCGAGTCGCTGGCGCAGATGTACAAGAGCGTGTTGTCGGAGGACAGCAGCAGGCCGCGCGGGCGCATGCCGACGGCCAGGGTGTCGGTGACCTCCAGCGTGTCCAGGTCGATCACGCTGATGCTGTCGTCCTTCTCGTTGGACACATAGGCAGTGGCGGCCAGGGCCGAGTGGCAGGCCAGGCCGAAGGCGACGGCGCAGGCGAGACGGGTAAGGCGCATGGGGTTGATCCTCTTGTTATGGTCGTTTGCAGCCGTGTTATGGCCGGTGCGCACGGCGCACCCTACGGTCGGGGCGCACTATCAATTCACGCTGCCCGCCAGATCGCACTTCACCTCAGGCCGGTCGTAGCCGAGGCTGTCCATTTCGTTACTGGGATGCAGAAAACCGTCCTGCGGCGAGGTGCTGACCAGGGCGCGCGGGTGTGCCAGCGGGATCGGTTGGCGCAGCTCGCCGTTCCACGGGCGGAAGCTCAGCTTGCGCCCCTTGAAACCATCCAGCGGCAGTTGTTCGTTCAGCAGCAGGTGGCGGATGGCCTGCGAGTCGGCGGCGCGTAGCTTGGTCACGGCAGTGGCGATGCTGCGTACGGCCATCCAGGCGGCGAAGTCGCGGTCGTTCATCCAGCGCCCGGCCAGCTCCTCGAAGCGCTTCTGCAACTGCGCGGCGCCGAAGGTTTCCACCGTCTTGTGCCAGGCGGTCGGGGTCAGGCCCTGGGTGCCGGCCACCGGGCGCGGGTACCAGGTGTTATAGGGCAGGTACTCGCCGAAGTCGCCGCGTTCGTCGGCCACCAGCACCACGTCGTACTCGGCGCTCTGGGTGAACAGCGGCATCTCCGCCTGGGCGCTGCGGCGCTGGTCGTTGTCGAAGCTCCAGGGTTTTTCCGCGACGATCTTGTGGCCGAAGCGCTTGGCCGCGCGCTTGAGCGCCTCGGCGTAGGCGAGGTCGTCCTCGGTGTTGCCGGTCACCAGCAGCCAGCGCGTCCATTTGCGCACGGCGAGAAACTGCGCCAGGGCGTCGGTCAGCATGGCGCGGCTGGGCAGGGTGTGCAGCACGTTGCCCAGGCATTGTTCGCGGCGCAGGCTGTCGTCGGCGCTGCCGGCGTTGAGCAGCAGGCTGTCGGGCAGGCGCTGGCTGAGCTGGCGCAGGGTAGCGGCGGGGGCGTTGATCACGAACAGGCGAATGCCCTGGACATGCAGGGCATCGGCGGCAGCAAGCACGGCTTCGGCGTCGTCGCTCTCGGCACTCTCCAGGCTGTAGCTCTGCTTGAGAAAACGCCCGGTGCTGTTGCTGTCGGCAATCGCCAGCTCGGCGCCGCGGCGGCCGGCGTCCAGCGGCTCGGGGATGACATTGGACAGCAGCGGCCCGCGCGGCGGCAGGTGGGCCAGGTAGCCGATGCGCACCTGCAGCTCGCTGGCACAGGCGACGCCGGCGCAGAGCAGGGCGAGAACTAGCAGGGCGGACTGGCGAATCTGGCGCATGGAGCGGCTCCCGTTCGGATGGCCCCAGCATAGGAACAGCCCCCGCCTTGGGAAATATGCCCAAAGTACCAGCGGGGCCGTACCAAGGTAGTAGACCGCAACGGTCGTCCGCTCCCTAGCATAGTCACCAGGCCAATAAGAACAAAAGGTGAACCCCCATGCGCATCATCAAAGCCCTGACCTTGCCGCTGCTGCTGATCCTCAGCCTGCTCGGCGTCGACAGCCTGCATGCCGCCGGTGACCTGACTCGCCGTCCGGTCGCCTTGCCCGATCTGGTGCTGGGCAGCGAGGAAAGCGACTACGCCATGTCGCAGCGCGAGTACCAGCTGGAGACCGGCCAGGCCTACCAGCTCAAGATCATCTCCACCGGGCAGAAGGAGTACGCCTTCCAGGCCCCGGAATTCGCCACCGCCATCTACCTGCGCAAGGTCGAGGCCGGCGGCGTGGAGATCAAGGCAGTGACCCTGACCGAGCTGGAGTTCGAGGATGCCGGCGAGGCGGAAATCTTCTTCCTGCCGGTCAAGCCGGGCAAGTTCCGCTTCTACGCCAAGGGCCTGGAAGGCAAGGGCATGCTCGGTCATTTCGTGGTCAAGTAGATGACTGCCCTCGGCCGCATCAACCTCGGCGTCAGCCTGCTGTTCGCGCTGGTGACCCTGCTCGGGCTGGCGCTGCTGCTGCGCCAGGCCAGCGAGGATGTGCGCCGTGAACTGCTGGCCGCCGAGGCGGTGGTCGAATACCTGGGGGAGGTGGCTCGTACCCGACCCGCCAGCCTGCGCCCGGAGCTGACCGACAACCTGCGACATATCCGCGTCAGTTGGCTGCGGCCCGGTGAAGACATCCACGCGCAGCCCGGCACCGGCCTGCAGCGCTGGATCGCCCGACAGCTGCTGGACCCGAGCCTGCTGGCGGCCGATGTCTGGCCGCTGGGTGACGGTCGCGAACTGCGCATCGCCCTCGATCCCTATGACGAGATCGAGGAGATCCAGGATTCGCTGCTGCAACTGTTGCTGCTCAGCGCCTTCGCCCTGGCCCTGAGCCTGTTGACCATTCGCTTCGCCGTGCGCCGCGGCCTGCGTGTGCTCGACGAGCTGCTGGCCGGCCTGCGCCAGGTCGGCGCCGGCCACTTCGATACGCGCCTGCCCAACCACGGCCTGGCCGAGGCGCAGCGCCTGGCCGGGCATTTCAACGCCATGGCCACCACCTTGCAGCAGGTGCAGGCGGACAACGCCGAGCTGACCCAGGCACTGCTGGAGTTGCAGGAGCGCGAGCGTGCGCGTCTCGGCCAGACCCTGCATGACGACCTCGGCCAGTACCTCAGCGGCATTCGCGCCCAGGCCTGCCTGCTCAGGGTAATCGCCGACCGGCCGCAGCAGGTGCAGGACACCGCGCGCCTGCTCGACGACAACTGCGAACGCCTGCAGCAGGGCTTTCGCAGCCTGATCCGTGACCTCTACCCGGTGGTGCTGGAGCGCCTGGAACTGGGCCCGGCCCTGCAGCAACTGACCGCTGACTGGCAGCAGGCGCAAGGCATTCGCTGCCGTCTGCAACTGGGCGAGCGATTGCCGGAGCTGCCGCTGGCGAGCAAGGCGCACCTCTATCGTCTGGTGCAGGAGGCGCTGACCAACGTGGCCCGTCATGCCGACGCCAGTGAAGTGCGCATTCGCCTGCAACGCCGCGGCCAGGGCCTGCGCCTGCTGGTGCGCGATAACGGTCAGGGCACCGCATTACCGCTGCGCCCCGGAATCGGCCTGCGCTCGATGCGCGAACGCAGCCGCAGCCTCGGCGGCGAGCTGCGCCTGCACAGCCGCCCGCAAGTGGGCTGGGTGCTGTGCCTGAACATTCCCCTGGAGGCGAAGTCATGAAGATTCTGCTGGTAGATGACCACGCCGTGGTGCGCCAGGGCTACGCCAGCCTGCTGCGCGCCCTGTTGCCGGAGGTGCAGCTGCGCGAGGCTTGCGACGGCGAACAGGCCCTGCAGCGGGTGCAGGAAGAGATACCCAACCTGGTAATCATGGATATCGGCCTGCCCGGCATCAGCGGTCTGGAAGCCACCCGCCGCCTGCGCCAGCGCCTGCCACAACTGCGCGTGATGTTCTTCAGCATGCACGACGAACTGCCCCTGGTACGCCAGGCGCTGGACGCCGGCGCCATTGGCTACCTGACCAAGAACTCGTCACCGGAAGTGCTGGTGGAGGCGGTCAAACGCACCGCCGCCGGCCGCGCCTATATCGAACAGCCACTGGCCACCCAGCTGGCCTGCAACCCCGCAGGCAGCGACGGCCTCGACCCACGCCTGCGCGAGCTGACCCAGCGCGAGTTCGAGATATTCGTCATGCTTGCCCGCGGCCTGCCACCTAGGCAGATCGCCGAGAAGCTATGCATCAGCGCCAAGACCCTGTCCAACTACCAGACCCTGGTGAAGAGCAAACTGCAGATCGCCTCGCAGGCGGAGTTGGTGCACCTGGCGATCGATAGTGGGGTGGTAAGGGTGGGGTTGGAGAGTGCCTGATCTGACGGAGTGCTTGATCGTCCCGCGCTCTGCGTGGGAGCGCAGCCCTCGATGCTCCGTGTCGCCGCTGTGTTTTGTTCGCTCGCGAAGCAGAGCGTCGCAGGCTGGCTCCCACGCAGAGCGTAGGAGCCACATACAGGCTTACTCGCCGCCTTCGCGCACCACCCGCCAAACCGTATTCGCCAGATCATCCGCCACGATCAGCGCGCCACGCGGATCGACCGTCACGCCCACCGGGCGGCCGCGGGTCTTGCCGTCCTCATTGCGAAAGCCGGTGACGAAATCGATGGGTTTGCCTGCAGGGCGGCCGTTCTCGAAGGGCACGAAGATCACCTTGTAGCCCACCGGGTTCTTGCGGTTCCAGCTGCCGTGCTCGCCGATAAATACGCCGTCGGCATATTGCTCGCCCATTACGTCGCTGGAGAAGTCCAGGCCCAGGGCGGCGACATGCGCGCCCAGGGCGTAGTCCGGTTCGATGGCGGCGGCGACCTTGTCCGGGTCCTGCGGTTTCACCCGCGGGTCGACGTGCTGGCCGAAGTAGCTGTAGGGCCAGCCGTAGAAGCCGCCTTCCTGCACCGAGGTCAGGTAGTCGGGCACCAGGTCTTCGCCCATCTCGTCGCGCTCGTTGACCACTGCCCACAGAGTGCCGGTGCCGGGCTGAATGGCCAGCGCGGTGGGGTTGCGCAGGCCGGTGGCGTAGGGCTTGTAGGCACCGGTTTCGGCGTCCACCTGCCAGACCAGGGCGCGGTCGACTTCCGCCTCCATGCCGCGCTCGGTGATGTTGCTGTTGGAGCCGATGCCGACGTACAGGTAGCGGCCGTCTTCGCTGATGGTCAGCGCCTTGGTCCAGTGGTGATTGATCTCCGATGGCAGGTCGGCGACCTTGCTCGGCGGGCCGCTGGCTTCGGTCTGACCTTCCTCGTAGTCGAAGCGCACCAGTTCGTCCTGATTGGCCACGTAGAGATTGCCCTCGTGCAGGGCCAGCCCGTAGGGGGCGTTGAGGTCTTCGGCGAATACCGTCTGCAGCTCGTAGCTGCCGTCGCCATCGGCATCGCGCAGCAGGGTCAGGCGATTGCCGCTTTCCACCGAGGTGGTGCCGCGCGCCTTGATCACATCAGCGATCACGTCCTTGGGCTTGAGCTTGGGAGCATTGCCGCCGCGGCCCTCGGCTACCAGGATGTCGCCGTTGGGCAGCACCAGGGTCTGCCGAGGAATCTTCAGGTCGGTGGCGATGGCGGTGATGCGAAAGCCTTGCGGCACCGTCGGTTGCTCGTCGCCCCAGGGGGTCGGTTCGGCGATGGTCATGCTCGGCAGCACGCCGCGTTCCGGCTCGGGCAGCGGGGGCTGGGGGCCGTAGAACTGTCCGTTCTGCTGCTCGTTGTCGCCACAGGCGGCCAGGCCCAGCGCCAGCGGCAGGGCAAGCAGTGCGTTTGTGCCTTTCATCGTGCACCTCCATGGCGGGGTTGGGCGAGACCGACCCAGGTGGCGGCGCAGGCCAGCACGGCCACGATCACCGACAGAGCCAGGCCCCAGGGCATGACGGCCCAGGCGTCCTTGGCATGCTCCAGCGCATTGACGAACGCCAGCACCCAGGTCGTCAGCAACAGCAGGAAGTAGGCTTGCGGATGGCGCCCCGCGGAGGCGCCGCGAAACAGCCCGGCCAGGGCGAACAGCAGGGCCAGGCCGCCGAACACCAGGCCGCCGACAATCAGCCAGGAGGCGAAGTTGCTCCACTGGATCTGGTAGCTGCGAAAGTAGGCGATGTCGCTCAGCAGGGCGCCGAGAAACAGCGGCACCTGTCCGGCGAGCAGGGTGGCATGCAAGGGGTTCGGGGTGTCTCGATAGGTGCTCTGAACTGCGGTGGTCACGGCAGATCCCTCTTGGGTCGGTGATCGGCGACAGTACGCCGCCCTCGATCTGACTGTTCCTAATCAGGGATCGCCCGTGCGGGGCATGGTTCAGACTGTTTTGCGCCACGGCGGGTGGTGGCAAGGTCAGGCGCGCCGAATGCAGCGCGGGCTTCGCGTGGGGCGGGGCGAGCCGCCAGGGTAGTGATGGCGACTAGCCGTGCCCGCTATTGGTGGGCTGAAGCCCACCCTACGCGCTGTGGTGTGCCAGGTGCTCGTGGAGAGTCAGTCCCAACCCTTGGGGCATTGCACACAGCCGGGCATGTTGGCGTCCTGAAAATTGCCGAAGCGGGTGCGGGCGCCGCTGAGGTTGGCGTTCTCCAGGTTGGAGCCGGCCAGCTTCACTTCCTGCAGGTTGGCATCCTCAAGATGTGCGCCCTTGAGGTCGGCCTTGCTCAGCCAGGTCATCTCCAGATTGGCCGCCTGCAGCTGCACGTTATGCAGCCTGGCCCCGGAGAGGCGGGCGAATTCCAGATTGGCGGCGCGCATGTCGGCGCCTTCGAACTCGGCGGCCTGGGCGAACAGGCCCCAGCCGCTGATGGCCACCAGGCTGGCGCCGGACAGATCGGCCAGGCGCAGGTTGCTCTGTTGCAGGCTGGCGCGGGTGAGGTTGGCGCCGCGCAGCTTGGCCTTCTCCAGATTGGCCAGATCGAGGTTGGTGTGGCGCAGGTCCGCGCCGGACAGATCGGCCCCGGACAGGTCCATGCGGCGCATGTCGAGGTTGCGCAGGTCGGCGCCACGCAGGTTGGCGTTGGGGCATTGGCTGTCGGGTTCGATGCGGCAACCGTCGATCTGCGGCACGCCGTCGTTCTCGGCGCCGATGGCATGGCTGCCGAGTACCAGCAGCACGACCGGGATAAGCAGGGGCAGGTAGTTCATGACGAGTCCTCGGGTTGATTGCCTGATGCGCTGCGCGGCCTAAGCGGAATGCCGCTCAGCCGCTTCTGCGGCAATGGGTAGGGTGCGCCGTGCGCACCAATAGAGCCGCGCAGACGGCGAGAAGGGAACGCGAAAAGCTGGTGCGCATGGCGCACCCTACGGTGCGCCATACGTTGAGCCTTCAGCGCTTGGCGCTGGCCTTGTCCCAGCTCGGCAGCTTGAACACCCAGAAGGAACCGCCCTGGGCCACCGGTTTGGTCAGGTCGGCCATGTCGCCGCCCCACAGCGGCACGGCGCCGCCGTAGCCGGCGGTCACGCCGATGTACTGCTCACCGTCCTGTTCCCAGGTAATGGGCGGAGAGATGATTCCGGTGCCGACCTGGAACTTCCACAGCTCCTTGCCGTTCTTGGCGTCGAAGGCCTTGAAGTAGCCGTCGCCGGTGCCGGTGAACACCAGATTGCCCTTGGTGGCCAGCACGCCGGCCCACAGCGGCAGACGCTCCTTGTGTTCCCAGGCGACCTTGCCGGTGGTGGGGTTCATGGCGCGCAGGATGCCGACGTGGTCGTCGTACAGGCGCTTGATGCGAAAGCCCATGCCCAAGTAGGCAGAGCCTTTCTTGTAATGCGCCTCTTCGGCCCAGTAGTCCTCCTTCCAGTGGTTGGCCGGTACGTAGAACAGGCCGGTGTCCTGGCTGTAGGCCATGGGGTTCCAGTTCTTGCCACCGAGGAAGGGCGGGGAGACCTCGACCACCTGGCCCTTGGTTTCGCCGGCCTTGGGTTTCGGCGGGCGCTGGCCTTCGTTCTCGACCGGGCGACCGGTTTCCAGATCGATATGGCTGGCCCAGGTGATCTTGTCGACGAAGGGGAAGGCGTTCTTCAGCTTGCCGTTGGCGCGGTCGACCACGTAGAAGAAGCCGTTGCGGTCAGCGTGGGCGGTGGCCTTGGTGACCTTGCCGTCCTTGTCCTTGTAGTCGAACAGCACCAGCTCGTTGTTGCCGGAGAAGTCCCAGGCATCGTTCGGGGTGTGCTGGTAGAACCACTTCACTTCGCCGGTGGTCGGGTCGACGCCAACCTGGCCGGAGGTGTACAGGCTGTCGTAGTCCTTGGGATCGCCGCCGTCGCTGGTGCGCGCCCAGCCATTCCAAGGGGCCGGGTTGCCGGCGCCGATGATGATGGTGTTGGTTTCGGCATCGAAACTGGCGCTCTGCCACGGCGCGCCGCCGCCCTGGCTCCAGGCTTCCTTTTTGCCGGTGGGGTGGTTGGGATCGTCCGGCCAACTCGGCGCTTTGACGTCGCCGGTCGGGGTGCTGTCCTTGCCGTTCAGGCGGCCCATGTGGCCCTCGACGAAGGGGCGCATCCAGACTTCCTCACCGCTATCCGGGGCGCGGGCGAACAGCTTGCCGACCACGCCGAACTCGTCACCGGAGCTGCCGTGGATCAGCAGCACCTTGCCGCTTTTCTGATCCTTCACGATGGTCGGCGCGCCGGTCATGGTGTAGCCGGCGGAGTGATCGCCGAATTTCTTGTTCCAGACCACCTTGCCGGTGTCCTTGTTCAGCGCCACGATGCGGGCGTCGAGGGTGCCGAAGTAGATCTTGTCGCCATAGATGGCGGCGCCGCGGTTGACCACGTCGCAGCACGGGCGGATGTCGTCGGGCAGGCGATGGCTGTAGGTCCACAGGCGCTTGCCGGTCTTGGCGTCGAGAGCGAACACGCGCGAGTAGGAGCCGGTCACGTAGACCACACCGTCGTGGATGATGGCCTGCGACTCCTGGCCACGCTGCTTCTCGTCGCCGAAGGAGTAGCTCCAGGCCGGGGCCAGCTTGAACACGTTGTCGGCGTTGACCTGAGCCAGCGGGCTCCAGCGCTGGGCGTTGGTACCCATGCCGTACTGCAGCACGTTGCTGGTGGTGGTGTGGTCGTTGGCAATGTCTTCCCAGGTGACCGGCTTGGCGAACGCGGCCTGGCTCAGCGCCAGGCCGCCGGCCAGCATCAGGGCGAGCGCCAGGGGGCGCGGGGTGCTGGGTAGGTTTCTTGTTGTCATGGTTGTGCTTCCCGTTGAAGAAAGTGATCGTCGCAGTGGCAAGCCGATGGTGGTACCCGGCCACCTTCGCGCCTACGGAAAAACTCCCGCCTTTGCCGGGAGGATTTCCCGGTCGGCCCATGACTTGGCCTTGCTGCCAAGGCATCACTCAAACCCCCACCCAAGCCCTACTACCAAGGGACTAGAACGCGACCACCAAAGCAGCATTCGGCACCTTGCGCGGCCTTTCTAAGATGGCCCCACAAGCTCCGTATGAGCTGTCTTGCGTGCATTCGATGAGGTCCTAGCCATGAACAAGAAACTCAACTCCACCCTGGCCCTGGTGCTGCTGGCCGCATCCACCCAGCTCTGGGCCCATGGCGACGTGGTGCCGCAGGCCGTCAACACCGATGGGCTGGAGCCGCTGGGCGAGGAATGGCTGGAAGAGAACCCCTACCGCGACAACCCGCGCGCCGTCGAGATCGGCGCCTCGGCCTACAACCAGAACTGCGCGGCCTGCCATGGCCTGGAAGCCAAATCCGGCGGCATCGCTCCGGATCTGCGTTTGCTGGAACTGGGCGCCAGTGGCGACGAATGGTTCAAGGAGCGGGTGATCAACGGCGCGGTGCGCGATGGCCGCGTGTATATGCCGAAGATGGCCGACTTCCTCAGCCAGGAAGCCCTGTGGGCGGTGCGCACCTACCTGGAGAGTGTGCACGTAGAGGAGTAATTCATGCGCCGGCTGATCCTCTTGTGTGGCCTGCTGCTGTTTCTGGGCACGGCGCAGGCGCAGGTGCGCGACTTCGACCGTATTGTCGAGTCGGGCACCTTGCGCGTGGCGTTGTACCAGAACTTCCCGCCCTACAGCTACGAGCAGGACGGCCAGCCCCGTGGTGTCGATTACGAGTTGGCCAAGGCACTGGCCGAAGGGCTCGGTCTCCAGCTGGAATTGATGTGGGCGCCGCCGGGGGAAAAGCTCGACGACGACCTGCGCGACTATATCTGGCGTGGCCGCGTCACGGCGCAGGGCGAGCTGGCCGATCTGATGCTGCGCGTGCCCTACGACCGCGAGTTCTCTTACAAACGCAACGAGCTGGGCGAGCTGATCAACGAACTGGTGGTGATGTTCGGCCCCTATCAGCGCGAGCGCTGGCAACTGGCCCATGACCGTCGCCGGCTGGCCGAGGTGCCGAGCATCGCTGCACTGCGCCAGCACCCGGTGGGCGTCGAGGTCGAGAGCGTGCCGTCTTTCTACCTCAGCTCGGTACAGGGCGGCATGCTCAGTCGGGAAACACGTCACTACCCGACGCCACAACTGGCCTTCGCTGCCATGCAGGCCGGCGAGGTGGACGCGGTGATGGCGCTACGTGGCGAGGTGGACTGGCTGCTGCACGAGGCGGGTGATGCGCAG
This sequence comes from Pseudomonas sp. GD04158, assembly GCF_029834875.1. Classification (NCBI taxonomy): domain Bacteria; kingdom Pseudomonadati; phylum Pseudomonadota; class Gammaproteobacteria; order Pseudomonadales; family Pseudomonadaceae; genus Pseudomonas; species Pseudomonas sp. GD04158. The sequence goes on from NZ_JAODYT010000007.1 coordinate 78,390, forward strand.
CTGGCGCTGGCGGAGAACGCCTACCCGGACATGGGGCGGCAGATCTGGGAAATCGGCATGGCGGTGCACGAAAGCAATCGGCAACTGGCCTACGCGGTCGAGGAACAGCTGGAAAACCTTATTCTCGATGGCTCGCTCGAGCGCCTCTATGCGCGCTACGGGCTGCGCTTTGAGAAGCCTGAACAATACCAATAAGGCGTGAGCCGGAGGTGGGCGATGGATTGGCGGACCCTGGTGTTGCTGGCCCTGTTCGCCTGGGCCTGGGAGGCGCGGGCGCAAGGTACCGACCCGGTCACCTCGGTGATGTGGGACTACTACCACCAGCGCCTGCTGAACGGTGAGGCCTTCGTCTTCGACGACAGCATTCGCCTGGATGTGCCACCGTTCGCCGAGGATGCGCGCCAGGTGCCGATCCAGATCGACGCCAGGGCCTACAGTGGCCGGGTCAAGCGCATCCTGGCCTGGGCCGAGCTCAACCCCATCCCGCAGATCTTCGATTTTGCTCCCGGTGCGCAGCTCGAACCGAGCCTGGCCATTCGCATCCGCGTCGAGCAGGCCACACCGATCCGCGCCGCAGTGCTGACCGACGATGGCCTCTGGCACGTCGGCTCGGCACGTGTCGAGGCGGCGGGTGGTGGCTGCACCGCGCCCAGCGTGGTGCGTGCCGAGGCCGGCTGGGAGGAGCGCCTCGGGCAGGTGCTGAGCAAGCGCTTCGTGCGTGGCGAGCACAGCCGGTTGCGCCTGCAGGTGTCGCACCCCATGGACAATGGTCTGGTCGGCGGCATCCCCGAGTTCTACATCGAGCAGGCCGAACTGCGCGGCGAGGGCGGCCAGGTGCTGGGGCGCATCGAACTGTTCCCGGCGGTCAGCGAGAACCCCACGCTGAGCTTCGACCTGCGCGGCGAACAGCCTGCCGAGCTGTGGCTGCGCGACAACAATGGCAACGAATTCCAGGCCGCGTTCTGAACACGTTCAGTAGGGTGCGCCGCGCGCACCAACCCATTCAGGGAGGGCTTCCATGCGCTGGATGTTATTGCTGATCTGCCTGCTCGCCGGTCTGGCCCAGGCGCTCGACTACCAGCTGCAACCCCGGCAGCTCGCCGAGGGCGTCTGGCTGGTGGAGGGCAGCATCGACAACTTTGCGACCGACAATGGCGGCAATATCGTCAACGTTGGTTTTATCGAAACCGCCGACGGCGTGGTGGTGATCGACAGCGGCCCGTCGCGCCGCTATGGCGAGGCATTGCGCCAAAGCATCGAGAAGAGCACCGGCAAAGCGGTGGTGCGCGTACTGCTGACCCACCATCACCCGGACCATGCGCTGGGCAACCAGGCCTTCGCTGGCGTGCCCATCGCGGCGCTGGCGGAGACCACAAGGTTGTTGGCAGAGCAGGGCGATGCCATGGCGGAGAACATGTACCGTCTGGTGGGCGACTGGATGCGCGGCACCGAAGTGGTGTTGCCCAGCGAGGAGGTGCAGGAGGGCACGCTGGAAATCGGCGGCCGGCGCCTGCAACTGCTGGCGCTGCGCGGCCACACTGGCGCCGACCTGGCGATTCTCGACGAGCGCACGGGCGTGTTGTTTGCCGGCGATATCCTGTTCTACCAGCGCGCGCTGACCACACCGAACAGCCCCGGGCTGGATGTGTGGCAGGCCGATCTGGATCGGCTCGAAGCCTTGCCGTGGAGGCAGATCGTGCCCGGCCACGGTCCGGTGACCACCGACGCGGCGCCGTTCGTGCAGATGCGTGATTACCTGGACTGGCTCGATGGCTTGCTGCGTCAGGGAGCGGAGCAGGGCGCGGAAATGAACGAGCTGATCCGCGCGCCGATCCCCGAGCGCTTCGCCCAGGTCAACCTGTCGCGCTATGAGCTGATCCGCAGCGTCAGCCACCTCTACCCGCGCTACGAGCGCAGCGCCATGGGGCGGGTGGATCGCCAGGATTAGAGACCTGCGGCGTCCTCGGTGCGCACGGCGAGCGTGGTCAGTAGGGTGCGCCGCGCGCACCGAATATGAGGCGATGGACTGGCCTGATGCATCAGCCACCTTCACCGCGCTGCAAAGCAATGCCATGGCGCGGGTGCATCGCCAGTATCGGAAACCAGCGGCGCCCTCGGTGCGCATGGCGCACCCTACGAGAGTGTTGCCACGGATGTAGGGTGCGCCGCGCGCACCGAATATGACGCGGTGGATTGGCCTGATGCATCTGCCACCTTCACCGCGCTACGAGCGCAACGCCATGGCGCGGGTGCATCGCCAGAATCGGAAACCAGCGGCGCCCTCGGTGCGCACGGCGCACCCTACGCGAGTGTGGTCAGTAGGGTGCGCCGCGCGCACCGAATATGACGCGGTGAATTGGCCTGATGCATCTGCCACCTTCACCGCGCTACGAGCGCAACGCCATGGCGCGGGTGAATCGCCAGGATCAGTAACCAGCGGCGCTCTCGGTGCGCATGGCGCACCCTACGCGAGCGTGGCCGCGGATTCGTGGGCACGCCGCGCGCACCATTGGGCGGTCAAAGCTCTTCGTCGTCACGAATCAGCACGTAATGGCGGCCGTGCTCGGTCTCTTCGTGGTCGTAGACGTAATACATCACCACGTCGCCCTGGCCGGACTGGACGGCCACGTAATCACCGCTGTCGGCCATGAAGAAGTCCCGGGTGGCGGGCTTGGCCAGGCATTCGATATGGGCGGTGACGAAGTGCGTGGGATCTTCCTCGCCGAAATAGTCCTCGCGCTGGTGCGCATCCCACTCGGTGGGCGGCTCGAAGGCGCCGGTGATCAGCACCTTGCCATCGCCCAGGTCCTGCTCTTCGGCATCCGGGTCCTGCTCGTCGGGGCGATAGATCGTGCAATCCAGTGCATCGGGATGGTTGAGAATTTCCTGGCGAGGATGGGGCACGGGCGTCTCCGATCAGAATGTGCAGGCGGCCAAGTGTCCGGCAAAGCTGGGGCCGCCGCAATCGTCATGATCGCAGGCTGTGGAGCAGGTATTGCTACCAAGGAACGAGGAAAATCGGCTGGGGGTGCAATTGTTGGGTGGCCTGTGCGAGCCAAGAATTTGCGGCAGACCGGGAAAAATTCCCGGCAATAACAATGAACCCGCAGAGGTAGCCGCAATGAAACACGCCGGTCTTCGCCAGCCTTTCCTCCTCACCGCACTCTGTGCCGCCATGCTGTTGCCGTCCGCCGCCGCGCTGGCGGTCACCGACGCCGAGATTCTCAAGGACGCCACCACCACCAACGAGATCGTCACCAACGGCCTCGGTCTGCAGGGCCAGCGCTACAGCCCGCTGAACATCCTCAACGATCAGAACGTCAAGGAGCTGCGCCCGGTCTGGACCATGTCCTTCGGCGGTGAGAAGCAGCGCGGCCAGCAGGCGCAGCCGCTGATCAAGGACGGCGTGATGTACGTCACCGCCTCCTATTCGCGGGTGTTCGCCGTCGATGCGCGCACCGGGCGTGAGCTGTGGCAGTACGAAGCCCGCTTGCCGGACGACATTCGCCCTTGCTGCGACGTGATCAACCGTGGTGTCGCCCTGTACGACGATCTGGTGATCTTCGGCACCCTGGATGCCAAGCTGGTGGCGCTGAACAAGGACAGCGGCAAGGTGGTGTGGAGCAAGCGCGTGGCCGATCACAAGGCCGGTTATTCGATCACCACAGCGCCGCTGGTGGTGGGTGGCAAGCTGATCACCGGCGTCTCCGGTGGCGAATTCGGCGTGGTCGGCAAGATCGAAGCCTATGACCCGAAGAATGGCGACCTGCTGTGGAGTCGTCCGACCGTCGAAGGCCACATGGGCTACGTCTACAAGGACGGCAAGGCCGTGGAGAACGGTATCAGCGGCGGCGAGGCCGGCAAGACCTGGCCGGGCGACCTGTGGAAGACCGGCGGCGCCGCGCCCTGGCTGGGCGGCTACTACGACGCCGACACCAACCTGCTGTTCTTCGGCACCGGCAACCCGGCGCCGTGGAATTCGCACCTGCGTCCTGGCGACAACCTCTACTCGTCCTCGCGTCTGGCGCTGAACCCGGACGATGGCAGCATCAAGTGGCACTTCCAGACCACGCCGCACGACGGCTGGGACTTCGACGGCGTCAACGAGCTGGTGTCCTTCGACTACCAGGAAGGCGGCAAGACCGTGAAGGCCGCGGCCACCGCCGACCGTAACGGCTTCTTCTACGTGCTCGACCGGACCAACGGCAAGTTCATCCGCGGTTTCCCCTTCGTCGACAAGATCACCTGGGCCAAGGGTCTGGACAAGAATGGCCGGCCAATCTACGACGACAGCAACCGTCCGGGTTCGCCGAGCGCGGCGGAGAAGGGCAGCAGCGTGTTCGCCGCGCCGGCCTTCCTCGGTGCGAAGAACTGGATGCCCATGGCCTACAGCCAGGACACCGGCCTGTTCTACGTGCCGTCCAACGAATGGGGCATGGATATCTGGAACGAGGACATCGCCTACAAGAAGGGCGCGGCCTACCTGGGCGCCGGCTTCACTATCAAGCCGCTCAACGAGGAATACATCGGCGTGCTGCGCGCCATCGATCCGAAGACCGGCAAGGAAGTGTGGCGCCACAAGAACTACGCGCCGCTGTGGGGCGGGGTGCTGACCACCAAGGGCAACCTGGTGTTCACCGGCAACCCGGAAGGCTACCTGCAGGCGTTCAACGCCAAGACCGGCGAGAAGGTCTGGGAATTCCAGACCGGCTCGGGCGTGATCGGCTCGCCGGTAACCTGGGAGATGGACGGCGAGCAGTACGTCTCGGTGCTGTCCGGCTGGGGCGGCGCGGTGCCGCTGTGGGGCGGCGAGGTGGCCAAGCGCGTCAAGCACCTGAACCAGGGCGGCATGCTGTGGACCTTCAAGCTGCCGAAGGAGCTGGTCGCCAAGCGCTGATCGGTTGATGTGTCAGACGATGGCCGGACTCTGTCCGGCCATCGTCGTTTCCGGCTCCTGTCGGCCCGCTCTGGGCTGCGTCGAAATGCCAGGGGCGAATTTTCGGCCTCGGGAACGCAAGGCGAAGCGAACGGGTCTAGCCTTTAGCCTTCGCAGCCCTGCCACCTTGCTGCCAAAGTCCCGTGCCAGACCGCTCGCCGCTCTACTACCAAATGACGAGACGATCTGTGCCATGGGCGCATACCGAGGTCGCAGGGCCCTTCCTAAGATCGAAGCATGACTCGCTTCCCCGATTGGCAGCGGGCTCCGACAACAAGAGAGGTCAGCATCATGATTTACGCGAAACCGGGTACTCCAGGCGCCGTCGTCACCCTCAAGCCGCGCTATGGCAACTACATCAATGGCGAATTCGTCGCTCCGCTCAGTGGCCAGTACTTCAGCAACACCAGCCCGGTCGACGCCTCGGTGATCGCCGAATTTCCCCGTTCCAATGCCGCCGACATCGACAAGGCGCTGGACGCCGCCCATGCCGCCGCCGATGCCTGGGGCCGCACCAGCGTGCAGGAGCGCTCGCACATCCTGCTGAAGATCGCCGACCGCATCGAAGCCAACCTCGAGCTGCTGGCCGTGGCCGAGACCTGGGACAACGGCAAGGCCGTGCGTGAAACCCTCAACGCCGACGTGCCGCTGGCCGCCGATCACTTCCGCTACTTCGCTGGCTGCATCCGCGCCCAGGAAGGCAGCACCGCCGAGATCAACGACGGCACCGTGGCCTATCACTTCCACGAGCCGCTGGGTGTGGTCGGTCAGATCATCCCGTGGAACTTCCCGCTGCTGATGGCCGCCTGGAAACTCGCCCCGGCCCTGGCCGCCGGCAACGCCATCGTGCTCAAGCCCGCCGAGCAGACCCCGCTGTCGATCACCCTGCTGGCCGAAATCATCGGCGACCTGCTGCCGCCGGGCGTGCTCAACATCGTCCAGGGCTTCGGCCGCGAGGCCGGAGAGGCGCTGGCCACCAGCAAGCGCATCGCCAAGATCGCCTTCACCGGCTCCACGCCGGTGGGCTCGCACATTCTCAAGTGCGCGGCCGAGAACATCATTCCGTCCACCGTCGAGCTGGGCGGCAAGTCGCCGAACATCTTCTTCGCCGACATCATGAACGCCGAGCCGGCCTTCATCGAGAAGGCTGCCGAAGGTCTGGTGCTGGGCTTCTTCAACCAGGGCGAGGTGTGCACCTGCCCGTCGCGCGCGCTGGTGCAGGAGTCGATCTACGACGCCTTCATGGCCGAGGTGATGAAGAAGGTCAAGCAGATCAAGCGCGGCAACCCGCTGGACACCGAGACCATGGTCGGCGCCCAGGCCTCGCAGCAGCAGTTCGACAAGATCCTCAGCTACCTCGAGATCGCCCAGCAGGAAGGCGCGCAGGTGCTGACCGGCGGCGCCGCCGAGCGGCTGGACGGCGACCTGGCCAGCGGTTACTACATCCAGCCGACCCTGCTCAAGGGCACCAACCAGATGCGCGTGTTCCAGGAGGAGATCTTCGGCCCGGTGATCGGCGTGACCACCTTCAAGGACGAGGCCGAGGCCCTGGCGATTGCCAACGACACCGAGTTCGGCCTCGGCGCCGGCGTGTGGAGCCGCGACATGAACGTCGCCTACCGTATGGGCCGTGCGATCAAGGCCGGCCGCGTATGGACCAACTGCTACCACCTGTACCCGGCGCATGCCGCGTTCGGTGGTTACAAGAAGTCCGGCGTCGGCCGCGAAACCCACAAGATGATGCTCGACCACTACCAGCAGACCAAGAACCTGCTGGTGAGCTATGACATCAATCCCCTGGGCTTTTTCTGAGTCCTGATCAATCCATGACGCGGCGCGCTCGCTCCGGCGCGCCGCCCTTGTACGGCGAAGGACCCTACCCGGGTGGATCTGCAGGCAGCCATCAGCCTGTACGGCAGCAGACCCTTATCGCGACGCGGCTTCGGCCGCGTTTTTTATTGGCACATGTTTCAGGGCCGGCGATCACAGGAACCTTCGCGGTGCGATCCATGCCTATTGATAGCGTCACCTACCAATGCCAGTGCCGATTCATCCCAAAGTACCATTTGGCCTCTTGCCTGGCGGGGGCTTAATGAGGGTGCCGGAATGCCCCGGCGCCATAAAAAGAGGACCGCACCATGTGGACTAAACCCGCCTACACCGACCTGCGTATTGGCTTCGAAGTGACCATGTACTTCGCCAACCGCTGATCGCTCCTGGCCCCGGCCCGTCCGGGGCATCCCCCTGGTAATCCGCCATGCATATCCAGATTCTCGGTTCCGCCGCCGGCGGCGGTTTCCCCCAGTGGAACTGCAACTGCCGCAACTGCCGCGGCGTGCGCGCCGGTACCCTGCGCGCGCAGCCGCGCACCCAGTCGTCCATCGCCCTTTCCGATGACGGCGGCGAGTGGATCCTGTGCAACGCCTCGCCGGACATCCGCGCGCAGCTCGAAGCCTTCCCGGCGCTGCAACCGGCGCGCAAGCTGCGTGACACGGCGATCGCCGGCATCGTCCTGCTCGACAGCCAGATCGACCACTGCACCGGCCTGCTGACCCTGCGCGAAGGCTGCCCGCATCAGGTCTGGTGCACCGAGATGGTCCATCAGGACCTGACCACCGGCTTTCCCCTGTTCAACATGCTCAGCCACTGGAACGGCGGCCTGCAGCACCGGCTGATCGAACTGGACGCCAAGCCCTTCGCCATACCGGCCTGCCCGGGGCTGCGCCTCACCGCCATCGCCCTGCGCAGCAGCGCGCCGCCGTATTCGCCGCATCGCGGCAATCCGCATCCGGGCGACAACATCGGCCTGTTCATCGAGGACCTGCGCACGGGCGGGAGCTTGTTCTACGCCCCCGGCCTGGGCCAGGTGGACGAGCAACTGCTGGGCTGGATGCGCCGCGCCGACTGCCTGCTGGTGGACGGCACCCTGTGGCGCGACGACGAGATGCGCGTGTGTGAGGTGGGCGACAAGCTCGGCAGCGAGATGGGCCACCTGCCGCAGAGCGGCCCGGGCGGCATGCTCGAGGTGCTGGAGGGGCTGCCGGCGGCGCGCAAGATCCTGATCCATATCAACAACACCAACCCGATTCTCGACCTGGATTCGCCCGAGCGTGCCGAGCTGGACGCGCGCGGCATCGAGGTCGCGTTCGATGGCATGAGCATCGTTTTGTAGGGTGTGCGGGGCCGCCCAGGCTGTGCGCACTTCAAAGAATGCTGGTGCGCACGGCGCACCCTACGGCAACGCGTATCGGAGATCCTGATGAGCCAAACTGCCATGAGCCCTGCCGAATTCGAGCAGGCGCTGCGCGCCAAGGGCGCGCTGTACCACATCCATCATCCGTTTCATCGCGCCATGTACGAAGGGCGCGCCACCCGCGAGCAGATCCAGGGCTGGGTGGCCAACCGTTTCTACTATCAGGTCAATATTCCGCTCAAGGATGCGGCGATCCTCGCCAACTGTCCGGACCGGGAAACGCGGCGCGAGTGGATTCAGCGCATCCTCGACCACGATGGGGAGCCAGGCGAAGAAGGCGGCATCGAGGCCTGGCTGCGCCTGGCCGAGGCGGTCGGCCTCGACCGCGAGCAGGTGCTGTCGCAGGAGTTGGTGCTGCCCGGTGTGCGCTTCGCCGTCGACGCCTACGTCAACTTCGCCCGCCGCGCCAGTTGGCAGGAGGCGGCCAGCAGCTCGCTGACCGAGCTGTTCGCGCCGACCATCCACCAGTCGCGCCTGGACGCCTGGCCGCAGCACTACCCGTGGATCGACGCGGCCGGTTACGACTACTTTCGCAATCGCCTGAGCCAGGCGCGCCGCGATGTCGAGCATGGCCTGCGCATCACCCTCGAGCACTACCGCACCCGTGAGGCGCAGGAACGCATGCTGAACATCCTGCAGTTCAAGCTCGACGTGCTGTGGAGCATGCTCGACGCCATGAGCATGGCCTACGAGCTGGAGCGCCCGCCGTATCACACGGTGACGGCCGAGCGCGTCTGGCATCGGGGGATCGCTTTATGATCAAGACAGCGGTGCACATGGCGCACCCTACGGCCGCATTCCACGTAGGGTGCGCCGCACGCACCACGACGGAGTCGCAACCATGACCTCGACCATCCTGCCCACTGTCCCCGCCATCCGCCGCGGCTTCCGCCTGCAGTTCGAGCCGGCCCAGGGCTGCCACGTGTTGCTCTATCCCGAGGGCATGATCAAACTCAACGACAGCGCCGGCGAGATTCTCCAGCAGGTCGATGGCAAGCGTTCGGTGGCCGAGATCATCGACAGCCTGCACCAGCGCTTCCCCGACGTGCCCGGCATCGACGAGGACATCCTGGCCTTTATCGAGGTAGCCCATGCCCAGTTCTGGATCGAGCTTCGCTAAGCCGGGCGTGCAGGTCGGCCCGCCGCTCTGGCTGCTGGCCGAGCTGACCTATCGCTGCCCGCTGCAGTGCCCGTACTGCTCCAATCCGCTCGACTTCGCCAAGCAAGGCGCCGAGCTCAGCACCGCCGAGTGGATCGAGGTGTTTCGCCAGGCCCGTGAGCTGGGCGCGGCGCAGCTGGGCTTTTCCGGCGGCGAGCCGCTGGTGCGTCAGGACCTGGCCGAGCTGATCGCGGCGGCGCGCGGCCTGGGCTACTACACCAACCTGATCACCTCCGGCATCGGCCTGACCGAAGCGAGGATTGCCGAATTCGCCGAGGCGGGGCTGGACCATATCCAGATCAGCTTTCAGGCCGCCGACGAGGAGGTGAACAACCTGCTGGCCGGCTCGCACAAGGCCTTCGCGCAGAAGCTGGCCATGGCCCGAGCGGTCAAGGCCCATGGCTACCCGATGGTGCTGAACTTCGTCACCCATAGGCACAATATCGACAATATCGAGCGCATCATCGAGCTGTGCCTGGAGCTGGAGGCGGACTTCGTCGAACTCGCCACCTGCCAGTTCTACGGCTGGGCCGAGCTCAATCGCGCCGGCCTGCTGCCAACCCGTGCGCAGCTGGAGCGCGCCGAGCGCATCACCAACCAGTGGCGCGACAAGCTGGCGGCGGAGAACCACCCCTGCAAGCTGATCTTCGTCACTCCCGACTACTACGAGGAACGGCCCAAGGCCTGCATGAACGGCTGGGGCAACCTGTTTCTCGACATCACTCCGGACGGCACGGCGTTGCCGTGCCATAGCGCGCGCCAGCTGCCGGTGCAGTTTCCCAATGTGCGCGAGCACAGCGTCGAACATATCTGGCGGCATTCCTTCGGCTTCAACCGCTTTCGTGGCGACGACTGGATGCCCGAGCCATGCCGCAGCTGCGATGAGAAGCACAAGGATTTCGGCGGCTGTCGCTGCCAGGCCTTCATGCTCACCGGCGATGCCAGCAACGCCGACCCGGTGTGCAGCAAGTCGGCGCACCATGAGGTGATTCTCGCCGCGCGCCGCCAGGCCGACGAGGCGCCGCTGGGACTGGGCGAGCTGCAATACCGCAACGAGAAGGCCTCGCGAATCATATGCAAGGCGTAGGGTGCGCCGTGCGCACCGATCCCGACAGCATCTGGGGCGCCGAGCAGGCGGCTGCGGCCAGCGCCGATTTTGCCGAGTTGCACGCTGCTCATGGTGGCGTGCTGTGGGTGGCGTTCGATCCACTGCAGGCCCGTTGCGGGCTGTTCTTCTGCTGCGATGGTGCGGTGTGTGAACTCACGCCGCCGGGGTTTTCCGTGCGCAGCCGCGTCTATGAGTACGGCGGTGGCGCCTGCTGCGCCACGGAGCAGGGCGTGGCCTTCGTCAATGAGCATGATCAGCAGATCTATCGCATTGATATCGGCCTGGACGGCGGTGCGCACGGCGCACCCTACCTGATCACTGATCAGCCTCACTGCCGTTATGGCGACCTGTCCTTCGTTTCCGCCTGGCAGGCGCTGCTGGCGGTGGAGGAGAGCCATGAGACGGGGGCGGTGGTGCACCGCCTGGTACGTATCGGCCTCACCGGCCATCGCCAGGTGTTGATCGAGGGCGCTGACTTTTATGCCGCACCGGTGGCCGACCCCAGCGGCCAGCGTCTGGCCTGGATCGAATGGGATCGTCCGTACCAGCCCTGGGTCGCCACGCGCCTGTGCCAGCGCGAGTCCGGTGAACGTACCCGCGTGCTGGCCGGGCAGGGCAGCGATCAGGCTCTGCAGCAGCCACGTTTCGATGCGCAGGGCCGGCTGTGGGTGTTGAGCGACAAAGCGGGCTGGTGGCAACCCTGGTGTGTCGATGTGCAAGCGCAACCTCAGGGCGCTCCCTGCGATCACGCCCCCGCGCCCTGGCAGCTGGGTGGCCGAACCTATCTGCCGCTGGAAAATGATGAGTTTCTGCTGACTCGTTTCGAGCAGGGGAGAGCAGTTCTCGTAGGGTGCGCCATGCGCACCAACCCTCTCGCCTCCATGGCCAATGGTGCGCACGGCGCACCCTACGAGCGGCGTTTGGCTGGAGATTTCACCCGCTTCCGCTCGCTGACCGCCGATGCCGAGCATTTCTATTGCATCGCCGCTGCGCCGGATCGTCTACCAACGGTGCTCGCCATTCGCCGCAGCGATTGCGCACCGCGAATACTAGCTGGCGGTGAGGCGCCCCTGAGCGAGGATCATCTGGCCCGGCCGCAGCCGTTTAGCTGCACAGTGGGCGAGGGTGAGCACTGCCATGGCTTTTTCTACTCGCCGGTTTCCACCAAGGAACGCCCGCCACTTGTGATTTTCCTGCATGGCGGTCCGACCTCGGCCTGCTACCCGGTGTTCGATCCGCGCATCGCCTTCTGGACGCTGCGCGGCTTCGCCGTGCTCGACCTCAACTACCGTGGCAGCAGTGGCTACGGCCGCGCCTATCGCCTGCGTCTGGCTGGCGGGTGGGGCGAGCTGGAGGTCGAGGACATTCGCGCCGCCATCGAGGCCCTGGGTGGGGAGGGCCGTATCGATTCGCAGCGTGTGTTCGTGCGCGGCGGCAGCGCTGGCGGTTTCAGCGCGTTGCGAGCGCTCGCCGAACTGCCGCAGCTGCGTGGCGGCGCCAGTCTCTATGGCGTCAGCGACCCGCTGGCGCTGCGCCGGGTCACCCACAAGTTCGAGGCGGATTATCTGGACTGGCTGATCGGCGACCCGCAGCAGGATGCCGAACGTTATCGCCGCCGCACGCCGCTATTGCAGGCCGACAGGATCAGGGTGCCGGTGATTTTCTTCCAGGGCGCGCTGGACGCCGTGGTGGTGCCCAGCCAGACCGAAACCATGGTCGAGGCGCTGCGCAGCCGAGAGTTGCCGGTGGAATATCACCTGTTCGCCGAAGAACGCCATGGTTTCCGTCAGGCCGCCAATCTGGCCGAGGCCTTGCGCGCTGAACACGCCTTCTACCGGCGGCTGATCTGAACGGAGGTCGCATTGCATAAACCGGGCGATGCAGTAGGCTGAGCGCAATTCCATAACAACAAGATCCGGGCCGTTGTATGAGCCATGATTTGAGTCAGCTGCGTAAATTCGTCTCTCCGGAGATCATCTTCGGCGCCGGCTCCCGGCATAACGTCGGCAACTACGCCAAGACCTTCGGCGCGCGCAAGGTGCTGATCGTCTCCGACCCCGGTGTGGTGGCAGCCGGCTGGGCTAGGGACGTGGAAGTCAGCCTGCAGGCCCAGAGCATCGACTATTGCCTGTATACCGGCGTCTCGCCCAACCCGCGGGTGGAAGAGGTGATGACCGGCGCCGAGCTGTACCGCAGCGAAGGTTGCAACGTCATCGTCGCGGTCGGTGGCGGCAGCCCGATGGACTGCGCCAAGGGCATCGGCATCGTCGTTGCCCACGGGCGCAATATCCTCGAGTTCGAGGGCGTGGACACCCTTCGCGTGCCCAGCCCGCCGCTGATCCTGATCCCCACCACTGCCGGCACCTCGGCCGATGTGTCGCAGTTCGTGATCATCTCCAACCAGCAGGAGCGGATGAAGTTCTCCATCGTCAGCAAGGCGGTGGTGCCGGACGTGTCGCTGATCGACCCGGAAACCACCCTGAGCATGGATCCCTTCCTGTCCGCCTGTACCGGCATCGACGCTCTGGTGCATGCCATCGAGGCGTTCGTCTCCACCGGTCACGGCCCGCTCACCGACCCGCATGCGCTGGAAGCCATGCGCCTGATCAACGGCAACCTGGTACAGATGATCGCCAACCCGGCGGACATCGCCCTGCGCGAGAAGATCATGCTCGGCAGCATGCAGGCCGGTCTGGCCTTCTCCAACGCGATTCTCGGCGCGGTGCATGCCATGAGCCACAGCCTCGGCGGCTTCCTCGATCTGCCGCATGGCCTGTGCAATGCGGTACTGGTCGAGCACGTGGTGGCCTTCAACTACAGCGCCGCACCGGAGCGCTTCAAGGTCATCGCCGAAACCCTCGGCATCGACTGCCGCGGCCTCACGCATACGCAGATCCGCCAGCGTCTGGTCGAGCATCTGATCGCCTTCAAGCATGCCGTGGGCTTCCGTGAAACCCTCGGTTTGCACGGTGTCGGTAAGTCGGACATTCCGTTTTTGTCCAGCCATGCCATGGACGATCCGTGCATCCTCACCAACCCGCGCGAGTCGACCCAGCGCGACGTCGAGGTGGTCTATGGCGAGGCGCTCTGACGAAGCGCTGGCCGGGCTGCTGGGGCTCAGCAGCCAGTCGGCGCGCAAGAGTCATTACCCCGAGCTGCTGGCCCGCCTGGAAGAGCTGGAAACCGAGCGCAATCGCTACAAATGGCTGTTCGAGCACGCGGTGCACGGCATCATCCAGGCCAGCCTGCAGGATGGCGTGCTGGCAGCCAACCCGGCGATGGCGCGCATGCTCGGCTACGACGATCCGCAGCAGGTGCTGTGGTCGCTGGGCGATCTAGCGCGGCACCTGTTCGTCGGTGGTTTCGACGAGCTGGAAGTGATTCGCCAGCGCCTGAGCCAGGGCCAGGCCCTGCTCGGCTACGAAACGCGCCTGCGCCGGCGCGATGGCAGCACCATCGACGTGCTGATGAACCTGTTGCTCAAACCGGAGGGGGAAGGGGTCTTCGAAGGCTTCGTCGCCGATATTACCGAGCGCAAGCAGGCGCAGCAGCGCCTGCAGCAGCTCAATGACGAACTGGAGCGCCGCGTCGCCGCGCGCACCTTCGAGCTGCTCGAATCCAACCGCAACCTGCAGCGGCAGATCGAGGAACGCGAGCGCATCGAGCTGGCCCTGCGCGAGGCGCGCGACGCCGCCGAGGCAGCCAACAGCAGCAAGGACAAGTACCTGGCGGCGGCCAGCCACGACCTGCTGCAACCGCTGAATGCCGCGCGGCTGCTGATTTCCACCCTGCGCGAACGGCAGTTGCCCAGTGCCGAGCACAATCTGGTCGAGCGCAGCCACCTGGCGCTGGAGGGCGCCGAGGATCTGCTCGCCGACCTGCTGGACATTTCCAAGCTGGACCAGGCCGCGATCAAACCGGATGTCGACGTCTATCGTCTGCAGGAACTGCTGGCGCCCTTGGCGTCCGAGTTCGAGGGCGTCGCCGCGGCCGCTGGCCTGCGTCTGCGCGTGCGCATTGCCGACTGCGCAGTGCACACCGACTTTCGCCTGCTCACGCGCATCCTGCGCAATTTTCTCAGCAACGCCTGCCGTTACACCGAAAGCGGGAGCGTGCTGCTCGGCGCGCGGCCGCGTGGCGCCTTCGTAGAACTGCAGGTGTGGGACAGCGGTCGCGGCATAGCGGCCGATCAGCTGGACAAGATTTTCCTCGAGTTCAACCAGCTGGATGTCGGCCGCGCCACCGAACGCAAGGGCGTCGGTCTGGGGCTGGCCATCGTCGAGCGCATCGCGCGCATGCTCGGTTACCCGGTGCAGGTGCGTTCCGAGCCCGGGCGTGGCTCGGTGTTCAGCATTCGCGTGCCCCGTGCCGAGGCGCGTCCCCAGCGCCAGGCGCAGCCCGCATTGCAGCCGGTATTGGGAGACCCCTTGCCGGGGCGGCGTCTGCTGGTGATCGACAACGAGGCGGAAATTCTCCACAGCATGGCTGCGTTGCTCGGGCAGTGGGGCTGCGAGGTGATCACCGCGCTGGATCTGCCCGAGGCCCTGCAGCGTTTGCAGGGCAGGGCGCCGGACCTGATCCTGGCCGACTTCCACCTGGATCACGGCGTGCTCGGCTGTCAGGTGATCCAGCAGTTGCGCGACGCGTTTGCCAGTGCGATCCCTGCCCTGATCATCAGCGCCGACCGCAGCGATGCCTGTCGCCGCGACCTTCAGGCACTGGGGGTTCCGCTGCTGAACAAGCCGGTCAAACCGGGCAAGTTGCGTGCGGTGCTCAGCCAGCTTCTGCAGGAAACGTGAACGGCTGCGGACTATCGGGCTGAACCTGCGCGCTTGCGATGCTGTCTATTGGCTACCTCGTCCCTCAGGAGATAACCACAATGACAATCACCATGAACCCCGTTATGCGCCGCCTGGCGGCCATCACCGCACTGTTCCACCTGCTTCTGGTGGTGCAGATTCCCGCCGCCAATGCCGCGATGATCGGCACCCACGAGGTGATCGCCGAGCAGCAGCACCAGGTGGATCAGCAGCAACTGATGGCCATGCTCGATGACGAGCAGGTGAAGGAGAAGCTGGTGGCCATGGGCGTCGATCGCGAGCAGGTCGAATCGCGTATCGCCAGCCTGACCCCGGCCGAGCTGGCGCAGTTCAACCAGCAACTGGATCAGGCCCCGGCAGGTGCCGGTGTGGTCGGCATCATCGTGCTGTTTCTGGTGATCTTCATCATCACTGATATGCTGTGCGCCACCAACATCTTCAATTTCGTCAAATGCATAAATCGCTGATTCGCCTCTGCTGTATCGCTTCCATCGTTCTACTCGCAGCCTGCGCTCGGTCTCCGGTGTTGTCACCGGAGGCCGAGCGTCTGCCTGAACGGGTCGAGCTCACCGACGTTCCCTTCTTCCCCCAGGACGCCTATCAGTGTGGCCCGGCGGCCTTGGCCACCATGCTCAACCAGCGCGGTCTGATGACCACTCCGGGTGTGCTCAAGGACAAGGTCTATCTCCCCAGCCGTGAAGGCAGTCTGCAGGTGGAGATGGTCGCCACCGCTCGCAGCCACGAGATGCTGGTCTATCCGCTGCAGCCGCGTCTGGAGGCGCTGCTGGCCGAAGTGGCCGCTGGCAACCCGGTGCTGGTGCTGCAGAACCTGGCATTCGACTGGTACCCGCAGTGGCATTTCGCGGTGGTGGTCGGCTACGACCGTCGCGAGCGCACGCTGATCCTGCGCTCCGGTACCACGCGTCGACTGGTGGACAGCTTCGCCAGCTTCGACAAGACGTGGGCACGGGGTGGCCGCTGGGCCGTGTTGACCTTGCCGCCGGAGCGCCTGCCGGCGCAGGCGGACATGCATGCATGGATGAAGGCCGCCAACGACCTCGAGCAAACCGGCAATGCCCAGCCGGCGCGGCGCGCCTATCGCCGGGCCAGCGAGGCCTGGCCGGAGCAGGCGCTGCCCTGGTTCGCCCTGAGCAACAGTCGCTACGCCGACGGTGACCGCAAGGGCGCCGAGCAGGCGCTGCGCGAGAGCCTCAAGCGCGAGGCGGATTTCGCGGCCGGCTGGTTCAACCTGTCCCAGGTGTTGGGCGAGCAGGGTTGTGCGCGCGAGGCGCAGCAGGCCCAGGCCTGTGCTCAGCGTCTGGCGCCGGAGGATTCGCGGTTCTCCGTGCCGCCGAAAGTCAGCGGTTCTGCCGAGCAGTGTCAGGCCTTGCCGGCCTGTCCGTGATGCACAAACGATAACGGCGCCCTCGGGCGCCGTTATCGTTCATGGGCTGTTGCTCAAACGCCCAGCTTGTCGCGCAGCGTGTAGTACCAGGCGCCGATGGCGCTGAACGGCACCTGGAACATCCGCCCGCCGGGGAATGGGTAGTGCGGCAGCCCGGCGAAGGCGTCGAAACGCTCGGCCTGACCGCGCAGCGCCTCGGCCAGCACCTTGCCGGCCAGGTGTGTGTAGGTGACGCCGTGACCGCTGCAACCCTGCGAGTAGTAGATGTTGTCGCCGATACGGCCGACCTGCGGCAGGCGCGACAGTGTGAGCAGGAAGTTGCCGGTCCAGGCGAAGTCGATCTTCACATCCTTGAGCTGCGGGAAGGTCTTGAGCATCTTCGGACGGATGATCGCCTCGATATTGGCCGGGTCGCGCGCGCCGTAGACCACGCCGCCGCCGAAGATCAGGCGCTTGTCGCCGGACAGGCGATAGTAGTCGAGCAGGTAGTTGCAGTCCTCGACGCAGTAGTCCTGCGGCAGCAGGCTGGCGGCCAGCTCATCGGACAGCGGCTCGGTGGTGATCACCTGAGTGCCGCACGGCATCGACTTGGCCGACAGCTCGGGCATCAGGTTGCCCAGATAGGCGTTGCCGGCGACCACCACGAACTTGGCCTTGATGCGCCCTTCGGGCGTGTGCACCACGGGATTCGCACCGCGCTCGATGCGGATGGCGGGGGATTGTTCGTAGATCACGCCGCCGAGCGACTCCACCGCTGCCGCCTCGCCCAGCGCCAGGTTCAGCGGATGGATGTGGCCGCCGCTCATGTCCAGCATGCCGCCGACGTAGTTGTCGGTGGCCACGACCTCACGGATGCGCTTGCTGTCCAGCAGCTCCAGCTGGGTATGGCCGTAGCGCTCCCATAGCTTCTTTTGCGCTTCCAGGTGGCCCATCTGCTTGCCGGTGAGCGCGGCGAACACGCCGCCGTCCTTCAGGTCGCACTGGATGTCGTACTTGGCGATACGCTCGCGGATGATGCGCCCGCCCTCGAAGGCCATCTGCCCGAGCAGTTGCGCCTGCTTGGGGCCGACGCTGCGCTCGATCACGTCGATGTCGCGGCTGTAGCTGTTGACGATCTGCCCGCCGTTGCGGCCCGAGGCGCCGAAGCCGACCTTGGCGGCTTCGACGATGCTGACCTTGAAACCGTTTTCCAGTAGGAACAATGCAGTCGACAGCCCGGTATAGCCGGCACCGACGATGCACACATCGGTTTCCACCTCGCCCTGCAGGGCAGGGCGTTGCGGGGCTGGGTTGGCTGAAGCGGCGTAGTAGGATTGTGGATATGCCGTGTGCGCCATTTTGAACCTCTGTTCTTTATTTTTTACGAATAAGGCGATGCTACCTGAGTTGAAAATGGCCGGCTAGTGCCCGTGCAAAATATTCAACGTTCCTGCTTTGAATAAAAAATTGGCCTATTTCAGTGAGTTAGCGAAAAAACCTGTTGACGGCCAAAAAGATCTGCGTAGAATGCGCACCCATCGAAGGCACATAGCTCAGTTGGTTAGAGCACCACCTTGACATGGTGGGGGTCGTTGGTTCGAGTCCAATTGTGCCTACCAAATCGATAAGAAAGGGGTCGCCAAGCGACCCCTTTTTTGTTTTCCGAATTTGCGATGGCTTACGCCCTGTTTGTTGTTGCGGCTGCTTGTCAGGGTTCAGGCTTTCTGAAAGCATCCGCACTCTTTACTTCCAGTGACTCTGGTTCGGTCTGGTTGGCCTTCGGGCTCCTGCCATCGTTAGGTGGGTATACCGCTGAATCGCTTCCTGGCTCATCCCAACCCACGTGACCTTTGGTAGGGGTCACCACTAGGAGAGGAGGCGCCATGCCCACCATTACTCTTCCCGACGGCAGTCAGCGTTCGTTCGATCATCCGGTATCCGTACTGGAGGTCGCTCAATCCATTGGTGCAGGTCTGGCCAAGGCCACCCTGGCCGGCAAGGTAAACGGCAAGCAGGTCGATGCCTGCGACGTTATCGATACCGACGCCACCTTGCAGATCATCACGCCGAAGGACGAAGAGGGGCTGGAAATCATCCGCCACTCCTGTGCTCACCTGGTTGGGCATGCGGTCAAGCAGCTGTACCCGAACGCCAAGATGGTGATCGGCCCGGTCATCGATGAAGGCTTCTATTACGACATCGCCATCGATCGTCCCTTCACGCCGGATGACATGGCGGCCATCGAGAAGCGCATGGCCGAGCTGATCGACAAGGACTACGACGTCATCAAGAAGATGACGCCGCGTGCCGAGGTCATCGAGCTGTTCAAGTCGCGTGGCGAGGAGTACAAGCTGCGTCTGATCGACGACATGCCGGACGAAAAGGCCATGGGCCTGTACTTTCATGAAGAGTACGTCGACATGTGCCGCGGCCCGCACGTGCCCAATACCCGCTTCCTCAAGGCCTTCAAGCTGACCCGCATTTCCGGGGCCTACTGGCGCGGCGACTCGAAGAACGAGCAGCTGCAGCGCATCTATGGTACTGCCTGGGCGGACAAGAAGCAGCTGGCTGCCTATATCCAGCGCATCGAAGAGGCCGAGAAGCGCGATCACCGTCGCATCGGCAAGCAGCTCGACCTGTTCCATCTGCAGGAAGAAGCGCCGGGCATGGTGTTCTGGCATCCCAATGGCTGGACCGTCTACCAGGTGCTGGAGCAATACATGCGCCAGGTGCAGCGTGAGAATGGCTACGTGGAAGTGCGCACGCCGCAGGTGGTCGATCGCATTCTCTGGGAGCGTTCCGGCCACTGGTCCAACTATGCCGAGAACATGTTCACCACGGCCTCGGAGAATCGCGATTACGCGGTCAAGCCGATGAACTGCCCGTGCCACGTGCAGATCTTCAACCAGGGTCTGAAGTCCTACCGCGACCTGCCGCTGCGTCTGGCCGAGTTCGGTGCGTGCCACCGCAACGAGCCGTCCGGTGCGCTGCACGGCATCATGCGCGTGCGCGGCTTCGTCCAGGACGA
Organism: Pseudomonas sp. GD04158; assembly: GCF_029834875.1. Classification (NCBI taxonomy): domain Bacteria; kingdom Pseudomonadati; phylum Pseudomonadota; class Gammaproteobacteria; order Pseudomonadales; family Pseudomonadaceae; genus Pseudomonas; species Pseudomonas sp. GD04158. Next base: position 98,078 of record NZ_JAODYT010000007.1, read on the forward strand.
TGCGCACATCTTCTGCACCGAAGATCAGGTGAAGAAGGAGGCGGCCGATTTCATCAAGCTGACTCTGCAGGTCTATGCCGACTTCGGTTTCACTGATATCGCCATGAAGCTTTCGACTCGTCCGGCCAAGCGCGTGGGTTCCGAAGAGCTGTGGGATCGCGCCGAGGGTGCGTTGGCCGATGCGCTGAACGAGTCCGGTCTGGCCTGGGAATATCAGCCGGGCGAGGGCGCCTTCTACGGTCCGAAGATCGAATTCACCCTGCGTGACTGCCTGGGTCGCAACTGGCAGTGCGGTACGCTGCAGTACGATCCGAACCTGCCGGAGCGTCTGGACGCCAGCTATATCGCCGAAGACAACAACCGCAAGCGCCCGGTCATGCTGCACCGCGCGATTCTCGGTTCGTTCGAGCGTTTCATCGGCATGCTGATCGAGCACTACGCCGGTTCCTTCCCGGCCTGGCTCGCGCCGACCCAGGCGGTGATCATGAATATCACCGACAAGCAGGCCGATTTTGCCCGCGAAGCGGAGAAAACTCTCAATCAAAGCGGTTTTCGTGCCAAGGTTGACTTGAGAAACGAAAAGATCGGCTTTAAAATCCGCGAGCATACCTTGCTCAAGGTTCCCTATCTCTTGGTTATTGGAGATCGGGAAGTCGAGACACGATCCGTTGCTGTGCGCACCCGCGAAGGCGTAGACCTAGGGTCAATGCCTCTCGAGCAGTTCGCCGCGCAGTTGCAGCAAGCGGTTTCCCGGCGTGGTCGCCAAGATTTGGAGTAAGAACTATTAAGCGTGATATGAGACAGGACAAGCGGGCCGCCCCCAAGGCGCCGATCAACGAGAACATCACTGCACGTGAGGTTCGTCTGATTGGCGCGGACGGCCAGCAGATTGGTGTGGTTTCCATCGATGAAGCGTTGAACGCTGCCGAGGAAGCCAAGCTGGATCTGGTGGAGATTTCCGCAGACGCGGTGCCACCGGTTTGCCGCATCATGGACTACGGCAAGCACCTGTTCGAGAAGAAAAAGCAGGCTGCTATTGCCAAGAAGAACCAGCACCAGCAGCAGATCAAAGAGATCAAGTTTCGTCCAGGGACGGAAGAAGGGGATTACCAGGTAAAACTACGCAACCTGGTACGTTTCCTTGAAGATGGGGACAAGGCCAAGGTATCGCTTCGATTCCGCGGCCGTGAGATGGCCCACCAGGAGCTGGGTATGGAGCTGCTTAAGCGGGTCGAAGCCGACCTCGCCGAACTCGGCACCGTAGAACAGCATCCTAAGCTGGAAGGACGCCAGCTGATGATGGTCATCGCTCCCAAGAAGCGTAAATAACCTCCCGGGCACTGGCAGGCCTGATGGTTATCAGTTGTTAATGAATGCGGAGTACTAAACATGCCAAAAATGAAAACCAAGAGCGGCGCTGCAAAGCGCTTCCTGAAGACTGCTTCGGGTTACAAGCACAAGCACGCTTTCAAGAGCCACATCCTGACCAAGATGTCCACCAAGCGTAAGCGCCAGCTGCGTGGCAGCTCGCTGATCGGTCCGTCGGACGTCGCAAAAGTCGAGCGCATGCTGCGCGTTCGTTAATCGGTCAAGATATCTAGAGGTAATTACTCATGGCTCGTGTTAAGCGTGGCGTTATCGCTCGTGCTCGTCACAAAAAAATCCTGAAGCTCGCCAAGGGCTACTACGGTGCACGTTCGCGCGTGTTCCGCGTTGCCAAGCAAGCGGTAATCAAGGCTGGCCAATACGCCTACCGTGACCGCCGTCAGCGCAAGCGTCAGTTCCGCGCACTGTGGATCGCTCGTATCAACGCTGGTGCTCGCGTCAACGGTCTGTCCTACAGCCGTCTGATCGCTGGCCTGAAGAAAGCGTCGATCGAAATCGACCGCAAGGTTCTGGCCGATCTGGCAGTGAACGAAAAAGCGGCGTTTGCTGCGATTGTCGAGAAAGCTAAGGCCGTTCTGGCTTAAGTCCCCCGACAATCACCGGGTTCGCCCGGTGGCAACGTCAAAGATAGGGGAAGAGCCTTAACAGCTCTTCCCCTATTTCGTATCTGGAGTCTGTAAATGGAAAATCTGGATGCATTGGTCTCCCAAGCGCTCGAGGCCGTGCAACAAAGTGAAGATGTCAACGCCCTGGAACAGCTCCGGGTTCAATACCTTGGCAAGAAAGGCGAGCTGACCGCCCTGATGCAGACTCTGGGCAAGCTGTCGGCCGAAGAGCGTCCGCAGGCCGGTGCTCTGATCAACACTGCCAAGAACCAGGTGCAAGATGCCCTCAACGCCCGCAAGTCCGTGCTTGAGCAGGCTCTGCTCGCCGAGAAGCTGGCATCCGAGCGTATCGACGTGACCCTGCCAGGCCGCGGTCAGACCTCCGGTGGTCTGCACCCGGTGACCCGCACGCTCGAGCGTGTCGAGCAGTTCTTCACCCATATCGGTTACAGCGTCGCCGAGGGCCCGGAAGTCGAAGACGACTACCACAACTTCGAAGCGCTCAACATCCCCGGTCACCACCCGGCGCGGGCGATGCACGATACCTTCTATTTCAATGCGAACATGCTGCTGCGCACCCACACCTCGCCGGTACAGGTGCGCACCATGGAATCGCAGCAGCCGCCGATCCGCATCGTCTGCCCCGGCCGCGTCTATCGCTGCGATTCCGATATCACCCACTCGCCGATGTTCCACCAGGTCGAAGGCCTGTTGGTCGACGAGGGCATCAGCTTCGCCGACCTCAAGGGCACCATCGAGGAATTCCTTCGCGTGTTCTTCGAGAAGCCGCTGGGCGTGCGTTTCCGTCCTTCCTTCTTCCCGTTCACCGAGCCGTCGGCCGAGGTCGACATGCAGTGCGTGATGTGCTCGGGCAAGGGCTGCCGCGTCTGCAAGCAGACCGGCTGGCTGGAAGTGATGGGCTGCGGCATGGTGCATCCGAACGTGCTGCGCATGAGCGGCATCGATCCGGAGAAATACTCCGGTTTCGCCTTCGGCATGGGCGTCGAGCGCCTGGCCATGCTGCGATATGGCGTCAATGACTTGCGCCTGTTCTTCGATAACGACCTGCGGTTCCTGGCGCAATTTCGCTAGCAGCTGCCCCTCGTGATCGAATTCGTTTAAGGAGAACAGACAACATGAAATTCAGTGAACAGTGGCTGCGCAGCTGGGTGAACCCGGACGTCTCGCGCGATGAGCTGGTGGCCCGCCTGTCGATGGTCGGCCTGGAAGTGGACGCCGTGATTCCGGTGGCTGGCGCTTTCAGCGGCGTGGTGGTCGGCGAGATCCTCAGCGCCGAGCAGCACCCGGATGCCGACAAGCTGCGCGTGTGTCAGGTGAGCAATGGTAGCGAGAGCTTCCAGGTCGTCTGCGGCGCGCCGAATGCACGTACCGGCATCAAGATCCCCTTCGCCATGATCGGCGCCGAGCTGCCGGGCGACTTCAAGATCAAGAAGGCCAAGCTGCGCGGTGTGGAGTCCCAGGGCATGCTGTGCTCGGCCTCCGAACTGCAGATCAGCGACGACAACAGCGGCCTGATGGAGCTGGCGGCGGACGCCCCGGTCGGTCAGGACATCCGCGCCTACCTGGGCCTGGACGATGCCAGCATCGAGATCGGTCTGACTCCCAACCGCGGCGACTGTCTGTCGCTGGCGGGTCTGGCTCGTGAAGTCGGTGCCATCTACGGTGCTCCAGTATCGGCGGTATCGGTTGCTCCGGTCGCAGCGATCCATGATGAAGTGCGCCCGGTGGAAGTGCTGGCGCCCAAGGCCTGCCCGCGCTACCTGGGCCGCGTCATCCGCAACGTCGACCTGTCCAGGCCGACTCCGTTGTGGATGGTCGAGCGCCTGCGCCGTTCCGACATTCGCAGCATCGACGCGGCCGTTGACGTCACCAACTACGTGATGCTCGAGTTGGGCCAGCCCATGCACGCCTTCGATCTCGCCGAGATCAACGGCGGCGTCCGCGTGCGCATGGCCGAAGAGGGCGAGAAGCTGGTGCTGCTCGACGGCCAGGAAGTCAGCCTGCGTGCCGACACCCTGGTGATCGCCGATCACAGCCGCGCCCTGGCGATTGCCGGCGTGATGGGCGGCGAGCACAGCGGCGTCAGTGACAAGACCCGCGATCTGTTCCTGGAAAGCGCCTTCTTCGACAACATTGCCGTGGCTGGTAAGGCGCGCTCCTATGGCCTGCACACCGACTCGTCGCACCGTTTCGAGCGTGGCGTCGATTCGCAGCTGGCGCGCAGCGCCATGGAGCGTGCCACCGCGCTGCTGTTGGAAATCGTTGGCGGCGAAGCTGGGCCGATCATTGAGGTCAGCAGCGAGGCCGATCTGCCGAACGTGGCGCCGATCACCCTGCGCGCCGAGCGCATCAGTCAGATGCTGAGCATGGACATGGACGGTGCCGAGGTCGAGCGTCTGCTCAGCGCGCTGGGTCTGGGCGTGATCGCCCAGGGCGCCGGCCAGTGGCAGGTCAGCGTGCCGAGCCACCGCTTCGATATCAGCCTGGAAGTTGACCTGATCGAAGAGCTGGGTCGCCTGTACGGTTACAACCGCTTGCCGGTACGCTATCCGCAGGCGCGTCTGGCACCGCAGGCCAAGGCCGAGGCACGTGCCGAACTGCCGGCCCTGCGTCGCCTGCTGGTGGCGCGCGGTTACCAGGAAGCAATCACCTACAGCTTCATCGATCCCAAGCTGTTCGAGCTGTTCAGTCCGGGCGTGGCGCCGCTGCAATTGGCCAACCCGATTTCCGCCGACATGGCGGCCATGCGTTCGTCGCTGTGGCCGGGCCTGGTCAAGGCGCTGCAGCACAACCTCAACCGTCAGCAGTCGCGCGTGCGCCTGTTCGAAAGTGGTCTGCGCTTCGTCGGTCAGCTAGAAAGCCTGCAGCAGGAGGCCATGTTGGCCGGCGTGATCAGTGGCAGTCGTCTGCCGGAAGGCTGGGCCAACAGCCGCGAGAGCGTTGACTTCTATGACCTGAAAGCCGATGTCGAAGCTCTGCTGGGTTATGCCGGCGCGGCCGATGCGTTCAGCTTCGTGCCGGGCGAGCATCCTGCTCTGCATCCGGGCCAGACCGCCCGTATCGAGCGGGAGGGGCGCCTGGTCGGCTTCATGGGCGCACTGCATCCGGAGCTGAGCAAGACTCTGGGTCTGGATCAGCCAGTGTTCGTCTTCGAGCTGGTGCTGGCCGAAGTTGCTGCTGGTCGTATGCCGGTGTTCAGCGAGCTGTCGCGCTTCCCCGAAGTGCGTCGCGATCTGGCACTGCTGGTGGATCGCGAGCAGCCGGCCGAGGCCGTATTGGCTGCCATTCGTGAAACGGCGGGCGAGTGGTTGACAGACCTCAAGCTATTTGACGTCTATCACGGTAAAGGTATTGATCCGCATAGAAAAAGCCTGGCTGTCGGCTTGACCTGGCAACATCCATCGCGCACTCTTAATGACGATGAGGTGAGTACTACTACGCAAAACATCCTCACCTGCCTCGAACAAAGGTTCAACGCCACGTTAAGGAAGTAGCGTATGGGGGCTCTGACGAAAGCTGAAATGGCGGAACGTCTGTATGAAGAGCTCGGCCTGAACAAAAGGGAAGCCAAGGAACTGGTGGAGCTGTTTTTTGAAGAGATCCGCCAGGCTCTTGAGCTGAACGAACAGGTCAAGCTTTCCGGGTTCGGTAACTTCGACTTGCGCGACAAGCGCCAGCGACCCGGCCGCAACCCGAAAACAGGAGAGGAGATTCCGATCACGGCTCGCCGTGTGGTCACCTTTCGTCCAGGGCAAAAATTGAAAGCCAGGGTCGAGGCCTATGCTGGAACCAAGTCATAACGACGAACTACCGGCAATTCCCGGCAAACGCTACTTCACCATCGGTGAGGTCAGTGAACTCTGCGCGGTCAAGCCTCACGTTCTACGTTACTGGGAACAGGAATTCCCACAGCTCAACCCGGTCAAGCGGCGGGGCAACCGCCGCTACTACCAGCGTCAGGACGTGCTGATGATTCGTCAGATTCGAGCGCTGCTTTACGATCAGGGGTTCACCATCGGCGGGGCGCGTCAGCGTCTTTCGGGTGATGAAGCCAAGGACGACACCACCCAGTATCGTCAACTGATCAAGCAGATGATCGTCGAGCTCGAGGACGTGCTGCACGTACTGAAGAAGTAAGGTGAAGAAAAAGTTGCCTTATTTCAAAAGCTTAATGTATAGTTCCTCCCGCTTTCGGTCACCCGGAAGCATCGTCGGGGCGTAGCGCAGCCCGGTAGCGCACTTGCATGGGGTGCAAGGGGTCGAGTGTTCGAATCACTCCGTCCCGACCAACAAATCCCTACATTAGAGCCTGGTCAGTGATGACCAGGCTTTTTTGTTTCAGGGGCTTTTGCGGGACTGTTTCATCCCGCCATCTCTCCTCCAAACTACTTGACGGGTTCAGGGCTGCGGCTTTCGCGAGCATTGAGTGTTCGTCGCGTAGAGTCCAGGCAAGCGACACCTTGGTGTTCTATTTTCGCGCTCGCCATTGAGTCGAATTTGACAGCAAGGAAATAGCGTCTAGGTTGACGATCGAGCCTAACGTGCTCGTCTCACTCACTTACAAGGAACGTTAAGATGATGAAAAGCTACCTTTCCTCTGTTCTGTTCGCGCTTCTCACCTCTCTCTCCCTTGCTGTCTCGGCAGCAGAACCTTCCAAGACTGAGCCTGCCAATGCAGCCTCTGCGCAGGTTGCTCAGGCGATAACCGTCAATCTGAATACCGCTGATGCCGAGACTCTCCAGCGTGAGTTAGCTGGCATCGGCGCAACCAAGGCTCAGGCAATCGTGGCTTATCGAGAAGCTCACGGTAACTTCGCTTCGGTTGACGAGTTACTCGAAGTCAAAGGTATCGGCGCGGCGACTCTGGAGAAAAATCGCGACAAGCTCATGGTCGATTGACGTCTTCGGTTATCACCATCAGGGCCGGTCGTTGACCGTAATGCTGTTCATTTAAGCGGAGCAGCCTTCCGATCTACTGGGTAGCGGGTCTTTGAAATCTTCACCGTCCTTGGTCTTGATGGCCTTGGACGGTGATCCAGAAACAGCCCGGCGATTCCGCCCTCAACTCCGACAATCGTCGCCCGGTTGCTGAAATCGGGTTGGCTGCCGCCATCACGATCAGTTGCACGGCGATGTATTGGGCCACTGGCTTAAAGCGGATGTCGCATGGCGAACGACCAAAGGCGACAGCTGCCTGGCTGGCCTCACGGCGGATGATGTTGTAGGTCAGCAACACCCCCCAGACCTCCTGGTAGACCAGCTCCTTGACCTTGCTACGCAGGGTCATCGCATTCTGTTGCAGAGAGCTTTTGATATCCCGGAAGCCCAGTTCGATCTCCCAGCGCTCCTGATACAGCTTGGCGATGGTCTTGGCGCTGTAAGTATCCGCAGGCAACGAGGTGAGCACTGCCTTGATCTTGTCCTTCACGGCGTAGCTGACTTCGCGCACCTCCCAGTGCGTTGGCAGGTCGGGGTTGCGCTTTCGTGCCTGGGCCGACACCTTCATGCGCAACAGGCGATCTCCCTTGCTGTAATGAGCGACCTCCTCGCTGACCAAGCCCTTGCGGGCCGGAATCAGCCAGTGCCGGTTTTCCCCTGCCGCAGCCAGGCCCAACAGCAAATCGGCGCTCCAGAAGCCCTTATCGAACAGCGTCACCGAGTGATCGGGAATCTGCTGCATAAACTCATCGGCCAAACGCATTTCACTGCGCCGATAGGGGCTCAGTTGGGCATCCAGAATCAAGTGCGAGCGCACGTTCATCAGGGCCACCAGTCGCAGCATGGGAAACGGCGTCTGGCGCTCGGTGGAGGTATTGCCGGAGCCGGAATGCTCCCTGAGTTCGGGGGTATCCGGGGTGCGCAGGAGCGCACCATCCACGGCGAGCACTTGCAGACCCTGCCAGGTATCGTCCTCATAGCGCTCGCAGCCCCAGTGGTTACCCGTCTGGCGAAACAGCCACTCAACCGGATCGGCACCCAGGCGCCTGCGCACCTCGGTGACACCGCTTCTGGCCAGCAGATCGTGAGAGGCCAGACCCTGGGCACAGATGTTCAGGCGCCGCGCCACCTCATGAACCGGCTCGTCGCGGAACAACGCCATGCCAAGCACCAGCCAGAGCACCTGATCGCTGGGCAGGCGACGCCGCCGAATGGTGGCTTGGGCGGAAAGATCCAGCGCGGACGCCACCCACTCGATCGGAATATTTTGGGTGAAGGTGCTCAGATCAGAGAAGTTGAACAGTTCACCTAGATCGAGCAACTGCTGTTGGAGAGACATAAAAAATCCGATACCAGAAACCTGGCATCGGATTTTCGGGGAAGCCCCGCAGGGACTCAAATGCTTAAGTGAACAGCATTACGGTCGTTGACCGGCCTTTTCGTTTTCGGGCGGGCTTTAGCAGTTCTAGGTGGGTTGGTGGGTATAGCCATCGATGACGCACCTTGTCGCCAAATGCTGGCAAACTTGCGCTTCGATTTTCGACAGGAGTCAGTCGATGTCCGCCAGCCCGGAGTTGTCCCCCGGCCTTATCGTCATCCACGGTAACCACCTCGAAGAGTTGCGTGCGCTGGCGGTGCAGTGGATGCGGCGCTATCCGCTGCGGCCGCTGGAAAACGAAGTGCTGCTGGTGCAGAGCAACGGCATCGCCCAGTGGCTCAAGCTGGCGCTGGCCGAGCGTGACGGCTGCGGCATCGCGGCGGCGCTGGACGTTGACCTGCCGGCGCGCTTTCTCTGGCAGGCGTATCGCAACGTGCTGGGCAGGGACGCGATTCCGCAAGAGTCGCCCCTGGACAAGGCGCCGCTGACCTGGCGCCTGATGCGGCTGCTGCCGGGCCTGCTGGCCGAGGAGGCCTTCGCTCCGCTGCGCCGCTTCCTCGCCGATGATCAGGACCTGCGCAAGCGCCACCAACTGGCCGAGCGTCTGGCCGATCTGTTCGACCAGTATCAGGTCTACCGCGCCGACTGGCTGGCCGACTGGGCCGCCGGGCAGGATCGCCTGCGCACCTCGCGCGGCGGCGAGCGGCCACTGGAGGGCGATTCGCGCTGGCAACCCGCGCTGTGGCGCGCCCTGCTGGCGGACGTTGGCGAGCAGCATCTGGCCGAAAGTCGCGCCGGCGTGCATCCACGCTTCGTCGCCCGTCTGGCCGAGCTGGACGCACCGCCAGCCGGACTGCCGCGGCGCATCACCGTTTTCGGAATCTCTTCGTTGCCGGCCCAGGTCCTGGAGGCGCTGGCGGCCATGGCGCGCTTCAGCCAAGTCATGTTGTACGTGCACAACCCCTGTCAGCACCACTGGGGCGATATCGTCGAGGACAAGGACCTGCTGCGCCACGAGTACCGTCGCCAGCAGCGCAAGGGCAGGCCAGGCGCGCAGATCGGTCTGTTCGAACAGGAGTACATGCACCAGCACGGGCAGCCGCTGCTGGCAGCCTGGGGCAAACAGGGGCGCGACTACATCAACCTGCTGGATCAGTACGACGAGCCGCAGCGTTACCGCGAGCAGTTCGACCGTATCGACCTGTTCAGCCCGGCCAGTGAGAACAGCCTGCTCGGCCAACTGCAGAACGACATCCTTGACCTGCGTCCGCTGGCGGAAACACGCAGCACCTGGCCTCCCGTCGATCCCGCCAAAGATTATTCGCTGCGCTTTCATATCGCCCACAGCGCTCAGCGCGAGGTGGAGGTGCTGCACGACCAGCTGCTCGCCAGTTTCAGCGAGGACGCCACGCTGCGCCCGCGCGACATCATCGTCATGGTGCCCGACGTCAACGCCTACGCACCGCATATCCAGGCCGTGTTCGGCCAGTTTGCCAGCGACGATCCGCGCTTCATTCCCTTCACCCTGGCCGACCAGGGGCTGCGCGGCAAGGAGCCGATGGTCATCGCACTGGAGCATTTGCTGCGCCTGCCGGACAGCCGCTTTAGCGTCAGCGAGATTCTCGATCTGCTGGATGTCGCCGCGCTGCGTCAGCGCTTCGCCATCACCGAGGAGCAGTTGCCCACCCTGCGCCGCTGGCTGGAAGGCGCCGGTGTGCGCTGGGGGCTGGACGCGAGCCAGCGGCAGGCGCTGGGCCTGGGCGAGAATCTGGAGCAGAACACCTGGCGCTTCGGCCTGCGGCGCATGCTGCTGGGCTACGCGGTGGGTACGGGCGACGCCTTTGCCGGCATCGAGCCGTACGACGAAATTGGCGGGCTCGATGCCGCGCTGATCGGCCCGGTGACGCGGCTGTTGGAAAGCCTCGACCGGCACCTGCAGCAGCTGCGCGAGCCGGCCACGCCGGTGCGGTGGGGCGAGCGTCTGCGCAGTTTGCTCGACGACTTCTTTCAGCCGCAGAGCGACCGTGAAGAGGTACTGACGACCCAGCTGCTCGATGCGCTGGATGCCTGGCTGGCGCTCTGCGAGGCCGCGACGCTGGGCGAAGCGCTGACCCTACCGGTGGTGCGCGAGGCCTGGCTGGACGGGCTCGACCAGGGGCGGCTGAGCCAGCGTTTTCTCGCTGGTGCGGTGAATTTCTGCACCCTGATGCCGATGCGCGCTATTCCGTTCCGTCAGGTCTGCCTGCTGGGCATGAACGATGGGGACTATCCGCGCAGCCAGGCCCCGCTGGATTTCGACCTGATGGCTGGCGACTACCGCCCCGGTGACCGCTCGCGCCGCGAGGATGACCGCTACCTGCTGCTGGAAGCCTTGTTGGCAGCGCGTGATCGCCTCTATATCAGCTGGGTGGGGCGCAGCATTCGCGACAACAGCGAGCGGCCGCCGTCCGTGCTGGTCGGCCAGCTGCGTGATCATCTTGCCAGTGCCTGGACGCTGGCCGGTGGCGGCGACCTGCTGCATGGCCTGACCACCGAGCACCCCTTGCAACCCTTCAGTCGCCGCTACTTCGATGGCGAGGGGCAGCTGTTCAGTTATGCCCACGAGTGGGCAGCCCTGCATGGCCAGGTCTCGACCCGCGAAAGTGCTGCGCCCTTGCCGGCCTGGGAGGAGGGAGTGCAGCTCACGCCCGAGCTGCTGCAGTCGTTCCTGCGCGATCCGGTGAAGTGCTTCTTCACTCGCCGCCTCAAGGTGTATCTCGACGAAGAAGAGCAGGCGCAGCTCGACAGCGAACCCTTCGCCCTCGACGGCCTGCAGCGCTACCAGTTGCAGGAAGCGCTGCTCAAGGCGGCAGTCGCAGGCGAGGGGGACAGCGACGATGCGCTGAGGTCGGCAGCCGATCGCCTGCAACGCAGCGGCGTGCTGCCGCTGGCCGGCTTTGGCGAGCAGTACCGCAACGCCCTGCTGGAGCCGCTGCCGGCGCAGGTGCAGCGCTACCAGGGGCTTTGCCTGTGCTGGCCGACCCTGCTGGAGTCACCGCAGCGCCTGGCTTTCGCGGCAAACGGTGTGCAGCTCGACGGCTGGCTTGCCGGGTTGCGGCAGAAGGCCGACGGCAGCCTGGCGCGTCTGGAACTGCTGCCGGGTGCGTTGCACAAGGACAAGAGCTGGAAGTGGCATCGCCTGCTGCGTCCCTATGTGCTGCACGTCATCGCCGCGGCCTGCGGCGTACCGCTGACCACGCTGCTGGTGGGGGAAGATCGCAGTCTGGCCTTCGAACCTGTAGCGACCGAGCATGCCGCGCGCGTTTTGGCGGTCTGGCTGGAAGCCTGGAACGCCGGTATGCAGGCGCCGCTACCGGTTGCCTTGAAAACCTCGCTGTCCTGGTTGCAGGACAACAATGAGGACAAGGCTCGCAGCGTCTACGAGGGCACCTACAACCTCGCCGGTGAAGTCCAGGGTAGCGCCAGCCTGGCGAGGCAGTTCTCGGACTACGCCGCACTCACCGCCGATGGCCAGTTTCCGATATGGAGCGAGCGGCTCTACCAGCCGCTGCTCGACAGCCATCCGCAAGCGCTCGAGGAGGACGCAGCATGAACCGACAGCGTCCTCTGGCCCTGACGTTTCCCCTGCATGGCAGCCGTCTGATCGAGGCCAGCGCCGGCACGGGCAAGACCTTCACCATTTCCGCGCTCTACCTGCGACTGATCCTCGGCCATGGCGGCGACGCCGCGTTCCGCGAGCCCCTGCTGCCGCCGCAGATTCTGGTGGTGACCTTCACCGACGCGGCCACCCGCGAATTGCGCGACCGGATTCGCGCGCGCCTGGTCGAGGCCGCGACCGTATTTCGTGGTGATGCCCAAGGCGATGATCTGCTGCGCGAATTGCGCAGTGACTTCGCCCAGACGCAGTGGGACGAGTGCGCCCGCCGTCTGGAGCTGGCGGCGCAGTGGATGGACGAGGCAGCCGTGTCCACCATCCACGGCTGGTGCCAGCGCATGCTGCGCGAGCATGCCTTCGACAGCGGCAGTCTGTTCAGCCAGACCCTGGAGACCGACCACAGCGAGCTACTGGCCGAGGTGGTGCGCGACTACTGGCGGCAGCACTGCTATCCGTTGCAGGGCGCGGCGTTGCAATGGGTTGCAAGTGTCTGGGGGACGCCTGCGGGGCTGGGTAGCAGACTGCGACCGCTGTTGGGCGAAGAGGGGGAGGTTGCGACGCAAGCGCTGGGCGAATTGCTCGATGGCGCGCTGCTGCAGCGCGAGCAGGCACTTGCCGAGCTCAAGGCGCCCTGGCTGACGTGGGCCGATGAACTGCAACTGCTGCTGGATGCTGCTGTGGCGGCCAAGCAGGTGGACGGCAAGAAAATCCAGGCGCGCTTTTACAACCCCTGGCTGGCCAAGTTGCGCGAGTGGGCCGGTGGCGAAGAACCGCGCCTCGACCTGGGCACCGGTTTCACCCGCCTGACCCCCGATGGCCTGGCCGAAGCCTGGAAAGGCGAGGCGCCTGCTCATCCCGCGCTGGACGCCATGGCTTTGCTCAAGGCGCAACTCGATGCGCTGCCTGATCCCGCTGACGCGGCGTTGCGCCACGCGGCTGCCTGGGTGCGTCAGCGCTTCGATTGGGAGAAACGCCAGCGCGCGGAGATGGGCTTCGACGACATGCTCGTGTGCCTGGACGCTGCCCTGCGAGGCAGCAACGGCGCGCGCCTGGCTGAAGTGATTCGCCGTCAGTTCCCGGTGGCGCTGATCGACGAATTCCAGGACACCGACCCGCTGCAGTACCGCATCTTCGATACGCTCTACGAGGTCGAGGCCAACCGCGGCGACTGCGGCCTGTTCATGATCGGCGACCCCAAGCAGGCCATCTATTCCTTCCGTGGCGCCGACATTCATACCTACCTGCGCGCGCGCCGGGCGACGTTGGGTCGGCACTACAACCTGGAGAAGAACTTCCGTTCCAGCCAGGCCATGGTCGATGCCGTCAACGGCGTGTTCCTGCGGGCCGAGCAGCGTGACGGCGGCGAGGGGGCGTTCCTGCTGCGCGATGACCTGCCGTTTATCGAGGTGGGCGCGCAGGGGCGAGGCGAAGTCTGGAGCGTCGAGGGGCAGGCGCAACCAGCCCTGACAATGTGGCATCTGGCGAGTGACGAGCCGGTTGCCAAGGGCGCCTATCTGGATGCCATGGCGGCCGGTGCGGCCAGCGAGATCGTGCGTCTGCTGGATCTGGGCCAGCGTGGGCAGGCAGGTTTCATTAAGGACGAGCTACTGAATACTCTGCGGCCCAGCGATATCGCCGTGTTGGTGCGTGATTTCAACGAGGCGCAGGCCATACGCGGCGAGCTGGCCGTACGCGGCGTGCGCAGCGTGTACCTCTCCGACAAGGATTCGGTGTTCGCCGCCCAGGAAGCACGCGATCTGCTGCTGTGGCTGCGCGCCTGTGCCGAGCCGGATCAGGATCGCCCGCTGCGTGCGGCGCTGGCCAGCGCGACGCTGGGGTTGGCGCTGAGCGAGCTGGAGCAGCTCAACCTCGACGAGCGAACCTGGGAGCGCCGGGTCATGCAGTTCCGCGACTACCGTCAGCGCTGGCAGCGTCAGGGCGTGCTGCCGATGCTGCGTCAGTTGCTGCAGGACTTCGAGCTGCCGCAGCGCCTGATGGGGCGTGACGATGGCGAGCGGGTACTGACCAATCTGCTGCACCTGGCCGAGCTGCTGCAGCAGGCTGCCGCCGAGCTCGATGGCGAACTGGCGCTGATTCGCCACCTAGGCGAGCTGTTGACCGGTGAGGGGCAGGCTGCCGATGAGCAGGTGCTACGCCTGGAGAGCGACGAGGCGCTGGTACGCGTGGTCACCATTCACAAATCCAAGGGGCTGGAGTACCCCCTGGTGTTCCTGCCATTCGTTTGCGCCTTCCGTCCGGTGGATGACAAGAAGCCGCTGCAGATTCACGACGGCGAGCGCCGCCGCCTGGTGCTCAAGGCCGATGAAGACAGTCTGCTGCGCGCCGAGCGCGAACGCCTGGGTGAAGACCTGCGCCTGCTCTATGTGGCGTTGACCCGTGCCCGGCATGCCTGCTGGCTGGGCTTGGCGGATCTGAAGATCGGCAACGGCAAGAAGTCGCGTCTGCACGAATCGGCGTTGGGCTACTTGCTCGGGGGCGGATTGCCTCTGGCGGCCAGCGGCGAGCTTGCCAACTGGCTCGCGCCGTTCGCCAGCGGACTCGATAGCGCCGTGTCGCCTGTGCCGCCGGCCAGTGAGCAGCGTTATCGAATGATCGAAGAAGGTCAGTTCGCGCCGCACTGGCGCACGCCGGCGCGGCGCGCTGCCGAGCACTGGTGGATCGCCTCCTACAGTGCACTGCGTCTGGACGAGGACGCGCCCAGTCAGGTCAGCCGCCACGAGGACGCCGCGCCCGATAGTCCGGCGATGCAGAACGTCATCGACGATGAGGATCCGTTGCTGGCCCTGGCGCCGCTGCCGGCATCCGCTCAAGGGCTGCATCGCTTCCCGCGTGGGCCCAACCCCGGCACCTTCCTCCATGGTCTGCTGGAAATGGCAGCGCAGGAAGGCTTCGCCACCCTGGCGCAGGATCCGCCCAGATTGCGCGAGGCGTTGGCCAGGCGTTGCCAGCGTCGCGGTCTGCAAAGCTGGATCGATCCGCTGCAGGACTGGCTGCTGGCTCTGCTGAGCCAGCCGCTCCCGTTGGCGGGCCCGGATAGCGTGGTTCTGGGGCAACTGACGCAGTATCAGCCCGAGCTGGAGTTCTGGTTCGAGGCGCGTGGGGTGGATGTCAGGCTGCTGGATCAGTGGGTGCAACAGTGCGAGTTACCGGGTGTCGCCAGGCAGCCGCTGCGGGCTGACACCCTCAACGGTATGTTCAAGGGTTTTATCGATCTGGTATTCGAGCATCAGGGGCGTTACTACGTGGCGGATTACAAATCCAACTGGCTCGGCAGCGATGATGGCGCCTACACCCGTGAAGCCATGGAGGTCGCCATCGCCAGCCACCGCTACGATCTGCAGTACGTGCTCTACGTGTTGGCCCTGCATCGGCAGTTGCGTCTGCGCCTGCCGGATTACGACTACGACCGGCATGTGGGTGGCGCGCTCTATGTGTTTCTGCGCGCACCGCAGCAGGGTGCCTACCTGGCCCGGCCGCCTCGTGAGCTGATCGAGCGGCTGGACGCGCTGTTCATGGGCGAAGCAGAGGAGGGCGCAGCATGAGTACGACGCTTGCGCCGGCGCTGCATGATCGCGCCGAACTCTTTGCCCTGCTTTCCACCTGGAGCGAGCGTGGCTGGCTGCGCGAGCTGGATCGTGCGCTGGCGCAGCTGTTCGCCGAACTGGATCCGGACGCTTCGCCCTTGCTGCTGCTTGGCGCCGCGCTGGCCAGCCACCAACTGGGCCAGGGCCACGTCTGCCTCGATCTGGCGGCCACGCTGGCCAATCCGGATTTCACCCTGTCTCTGCCGCCGGAAGGCGAGGACGCGCAAGAAGCGCTGATCCTGCCGTCCCAGGTGCTGGCCGGGCTCAGTCTGGAGTCCTGGCTGGCGGCCTGTGCCGGCAGCTCGCTGCTGGAGTCCGAAGGTGCGCCGCTGGTGCTCAGCGGCGCCTGTCTATATATGAGGCGTTACTGGAACTACGAGCGTCAGGTGGCTGGCGATATCGCCCGGCGTCTGCAGGCGAGCGCTGCGGCCCCGAGCGATCTGGCCACGCGCCTGGCTTCACTCTTTCCCGACGCGCTGGTGGTGGACGGCCAGCGCCAGACCGACTGGCAGAAGCTGGCCTGCGCCATGGCCGCGCAGGGGCGCTTCACGCTGATCACCGGGGGACCCGGAACCGGCAAGACGACGACGGTGGTGCGCCTGCTGGCGCTACTGCAGGAAGCCGCCATGGCCAATGGCGAGCCGCTGCGCCTGAGCCTGGCAGCGCCTACCGGCAAGGCAGCCGCGCGGTTGACCGAGTCCATCGGCGCGCAGGTGCAGTCCCTGGCGCTGGACGAGCGGGTGCGTGAACAGATTCCAACCCTGGTGACGACGCTGCATCGTCTGCTGGGCAGTCGTCCCGGCAGCCGTCATTTCCGTCACGATGCCGCTAACCCCTTGCCACTGGATGTGCTGGTGGTCGACGAAGCCTCGATGATCGACCTGGAAATGATGGCCAGCCTGCTGGGCGCATTGCCGGCGCATGCGCGTCTGATTTTGCTGGGCGACAAGGACCAACTGGCGTCAGTGGAGGCCGGCGCGGTGCTGGGTGACCTGTGCCGGGAGGCGGAAAGCGGTGGTTACAGCGAGGCGACGCGTGCCCGGTTGGAAAGCCAGACGGGCGAGCGGCTGGACGATCCGGCTCTGATATCCGGTAACAAGGCGCTGGCGCAGCATATCGTCATGCTGCGCCACTCGCGTCGTTTCGGCAGTGGCTCGGGTATCGGCCGTCTGGCGCGGGCGGTGAACCAGGGGGATGCGCAGTCGGCCCGCGCGACTCTGGCAACCGGCGCGGACGACCTGCATGTGCTGCGCCTGTCCGGCGAGCAGGATCAAGCGCTGGAGCGACTGTTGATCGGCGGGCTGGGCGAAGCCGAGCCACGTCCGCAGGGGTATGCGCATTATCTGCAGGTAATGCAGGCGCAGCGTCCCGCCCCGGGTGCCGACTCCCAGGCCTGGGATCGTTGGGCCGGTAATGTCCTGGCAGCGTTCGATCAGTTCCAGTTGCTCTGTGCGGTTCGTAAAGGTACTTGGGGTGTCGAAGCGCTCAACGAACGTATCGCTGAAGCATTGGTGCGGCGCGGCCTCCTTGAGCAGTCGCATGGCTGGTATGAAGGGCGGCCCGTGCTGGTAACGCGCAACGACTACAGCCTGGGGCTGATGAATGGCGATATCGGCATCGCGCTGCGTCTGCCGGAGCCGCCAGAGTTTCCAGGTGCGCCTGTACGCGAGGTGCTGCGCGTTGTGTTCCCGCGCAATGACGGCAGTGGCGCCTTGCGGCATATCCTGCCCAGTCGCCTGAGCGCGGTGGACACCGTGTTCGCCATGACCGTGCACAAGTCCCAGGGCTCGGAGTTCGCCCATTGCGCGCTGATCCTGCCTGACAGCCTCAATCCGGTATTGACCAAGGAGCTGGTCTACACCGGTATCACCCGGGCGCGCCACTGGTTCAGCCTGATCGAAAGCCGTGCCGGCATCTTCGAGCAGGCGGTGCTGCGGCGGGTGCAGCGGCGTAGTGGTTTGCGCGAGGCCCTCGAAGCGCTATAGGAAACAAAACTGCAAAATAAGCTTGACGCGCATTCTGCTGGCGGTAGAATGCGCGCCACTTCAGCGATGAGGCGTTTCAAAAACTTCTTGTTAATCAATAAGTTAAGTTGAAAGAAGGGCTTGCAAAGCTGGATCTGGCGTGTAGAATGCGCGCCGGTCGACAGGTGGTGGTTTGATCCTGTC
>NZ_JAODYT010000070.1:0-20676 GCF_029834875.1 Pseudomonas sp. GD04158
GCGCCGGTGCAGCTGCGGGGACAGTGGCGGTCGGTTCGCTGGCGCAGGCGCTGAGCAGGGCGGCGACGGCGAGAGGAAGCAGGGGCAGGTATCGGTTCATGGCAGGCTCTGCTGTTCTGGCGGGCGTCTATATAGCCTAACGGGCTGCGGCTTGTCTTGCCGCTTCGATGCGCTACCATGGCGCCTTTGCCGCCATCTGCCCGCGCCTGCCATGCATTGTCCCTTCTGCGCCGCCAACGACACCAAGGTCATCGATTCCCGTCTGGTTGCCGAGGGCGATCAGGTGCGCCGCCGCCGCGAGTGCGTGGCCTGCGGCGAACGGTTCACCACCTTCGAAACCGCCGAGCTGGTGATGCCGCGTCTGATCAAGCAGGACGGCAGCCGTCAGCCCTTCGACGAGGAGAAGCTGCGCGCCGGCATGCAGCGCGCGCTGGAGAAGCGCCCGGTGAGCGTCGAACGTCTGGAAGAGGCCATCGCCCGCATCAAGCAGCAACTGCGCGCCACCGGTGAGCGCGAGGTGAAATCGCTGGTGCTCGGTGAGCTGGTGATGACCGAGCTGAGCAAGCTCGACGAGGTGGCCTACATCCGTTTCGCCTCGGTGTACCGACGCTTCCAGGACCTCAACGAGTTCCGCGAAGAGATCGAGCGCCTGGCCCGCGAGCCGTCGAAAAGCCGATGAGCGAGCGCGACCATTTGTTCATGGCGCGCGCCCTGCGGCTGGCGCGCAAAGGCCTTTACTCAACCCACCCGAATCCGCGTGTCGGCTGCGTCATCGTGCGTGACGGCGAGATCGTCGGCGAGGGCTGGCATGCCCGGGCCGGCGAGCCGCATGCCGAGGTGCACGCCCTGCGTCAGGCCGGCGAGCGCGCGCGTGGTGCCACCGCCTACGTCACCCTGGAACCCTGCAGCCATCACGGGCGTACGCCGCCCTGCGCCGATGCGCTGGTCGCCGCCGGGCTCGGCCGGGTGGTCGCAGCGATGCAGGACCCCAACCCGCAGGTGGCCGGTCGCGGCCTGCTGCGCCTGGCCAATGCCGGTATCGACGTGTTGTCCGGCGTGCTGGAAGGTGAGGCGCGCGCGCTCAATGCCGGTTTCATCAAGCGCATGGAGAGCGGGTTGCCGTTCGTGCGGGTCAAGTCGGCGATGAGTCTGGATGGCCGCACAGCCATGGCCAGCGGCGAGAGCCAGTGGATCACCGGGCCGGCGGCGCGTGCCGAGGTGCAGCGGTTGCGCGCCCAGTCCAGCGTGGTGCTCAGCGGCGCCGACACCGTGCTGGCCGACGACGCCCGGTTGACCGTGCGCCCCGACGAGTTGGGGCTGGGCGCAGAAGCGACGTTCATGGCCGCCTCGCGGCCGCCGCTGCGTGTGCTGATCGATGGTCGGTTGCGGGTACCGCTGAGCAAGGCGTTCTTCCAAGTCGGCCCGGCGCTGGTGGCCACCTGTGCGGCTGCAGCTGCGCGCGACCGCTACCTGGCCGACGGACACGAACTGCTCGCCGTGCCGGGTAGCAATGGTCATGTCGACCTGCGCAAGCTGCTGCAGGAGCTGGCCGGGCGTGGCGTCAACGAGGTGCTGGTGGAGGCCGGGCCGCGTCTGGCCGGCGCCTTCGCCCGCGCCGGGCTGGTGGACGAGTACCGCATCTTCGTTGCGCCCAAACTGCTGGGTTCCAGTGCTCGGCCGTTGTTCGAGCTGCCGCTCAACCGCATGGCCGAGGCGCCGGAGTTGCAGATTGTCGATATCCGCGCCGTCGGCGCCGACTGGCAGATCACCGCGGTGCCCAAGACCAGATAGGGTGCGCCGTGCGCACCGCGGCCGTCGCGGTTCTCTCCACGTCCCCCTTGCCTGGTGTCAACGACTCGCGCGGGCCTGACAGGTCGGCGGTTGACCCTGGTGCGCGCAGCGCACCCTACGACCCATGCGCCGCGGTGAGAAATATGGTAAAACGCCACGCGGCCATTCATATGGCCGCAACGTTCTCAGGGCGGGGTGAGATTCCCCACCGGCGGTAATGGTTCGCAGAACCTAGCCCGCGAGCGCTCGCCATGGCTTCTGCCAGGCGAGGTCCAGCAGACCCGGTGCGATTCCGGGGCCGACGGTATAGTCCGGATAAAGAGAGAGCGGGATTCCCTCCTCGGGCGCTTTTTGCGCGTCCGCGAAATCCCTATCGATCGGCATTGCCCTGTTTTTGACCAAAACAGGAGTTCGTCCATGCTGTTCAGCACCATCTTCTACGTGAAACCGGAGGGCGTATGTTCACCGGCATAATCGAAGCCATCGGCAGCATCCGCGCCATGACGCCCAAGGGCGGCGACGTGCGCGTCTACGTGGCCACCGGCAAACTCGATCTGGGTGACGTCAAGCTCGGCGACAGCATCGCCGTCAACGGCGTGTGCCTGACCGCGGTGGAACTGCCTGGCGACGGCTTCTGGGCCGACGTCAGCCGCGAGACGCTGGCGCGCACCGCCTTCGTCGACCTCAAACCCGGCAGCGCGGTGAACCTGGAAAAGGCCCTGACGCCCACCAGCCGCCTCGGCGGGCACCTGGTCAGCGGTCACGTCGATGGCGTCGGCGAGATCGTCTCGCGCGCCGATAACGCCCGCGCCGTGCAGTTCAGGGTGCGCGCCCCGCGTGAGCTGGCCAAGTACATCGCGCACAAGGGCTCGATCACCGTCGACGGCACCAGCCTGACCGTCAATGCGGTCGATGGCGCCGAGTTCGAACTGACCATCGTGCCGCACACCCTGGCCGAGACCATCATGGTCGACTACCAGGCCGGGCGTAAGGTCAACCTCGAAGTCGACCTGCTGGCGCGTTACCTGGAGCGCCTGCTGCTCGGCGACAAGGCCGCCGAGCCCAAGGCCTCGGGCCTGACCGAAAGCTTTCTCGCCGAACACGGCTACCTGAAGAATTGAGGAGACGCCCCGATGGCGCTCAACACCGCTGAAGAACTGATCGAAGACATCCGCGCCGGCAAGATGGTCATCCTCATGGATGACGAGGACCGCGAGAACGAAGGCGACATCATCATCGCCTCCGAATGCGTCACCGCCGAGCACATCAACTTCATGGCCCGCTTCGCCCGTGGCCTGATCTGCATGCCGATGACCCGCGAACGCTGCGAGCTGCTTAAGCTGCCGCTGATGGCGCCGCGCAACGGCTCCGGTTTCGGCACCAAGTTCACCGTCTCCATCGAGGCCGCCGAGGGCGTGACCACCGGCATCTCCGCCGCCGACCGTGCCCGTACCGTGCAGGCCGCGGTGGCGCGTAATGCGGTGGCCGACGACATCGTCAGCCCCGGCCACATCTTTCCGCTGATGGCCCAACCCGGCGGCGTGCTGGCGCGTGCCGGCCATACCGAAGCGGCCTGCGACCTGGCGCGCATGGCCGGTTTCGAGCCGAGCGGGGTGATCTGCGAGATCATGAACGACGACGGCACCATGGCCCGTCGCCCGGAGCTGGAGGCCTTCGCCGAGCAGCACGGTCTGAAGATCGGCACCATCGCCGACCTGATCCACTACCGCCTGATCCACGAGCGCACCGTCGAGCGCATCAGCGAGCAGCCGCTGGATACCGAGCTGGGCCAGTTCAATCTGGTGACTTACCGCGACGCGGTGGAAGACACCGCACACATGGCGCTGACCCTGGGCACCATCTGCGCCGAGGAACCGACCCTGGTGCGCGTGCACAACATGGACCCGCTGCGCGACCTGTTCCTGGTCAACCAGCCGGGCCGCTGGAGCATGCGTGCGGCGATGGCGGAAGTGGCCAAGGCCGGTAGCGGCGTGGTGCTGCTGCTCGGCAACCCGCTGACCGGGCCGGAGTTGCTGGCGCTGATCAGCCGTCAGCAGCCGGCCAACCCTGCGACCTACAGCACCGTGGGCGCCGGCTCGCAGATTCTGCGCGATCTCGGCGTGCGCAAGATGCGCCTGATGAGCTCGCCGATGAAGTTCAACGCGATATCCGGCTTCGACCTCGAGGTTGTAGAATACCTGCCGGCTGACTAAAAGCGGCCCGAAGGGCCAAAGCTGATGACCCTCTCCCTCTGGGAGAGGGTGCCCGCAGGGCGGGAGAGGGTGTTGTGGCCAACGCCTAACCCTCTCCCCCGGCCCCCTCTCCCACAAGTGGGCGAGGGGGGCAAAATCCCGCTCCCCAGGGAGCACGAATTTTATTTTCGGAGCGCAAGGCGCTTCGGCTCTTTAACCCATGTGAGACCCGTCATGACCCTGAAGACCATCGAAGGTACCTTCATCGCCCCGAAGGGCAAATACGCCCTGGTGGTGGGCCGTTTCAACAGCTTCGTCGTCGAGAGCCTGGTCAGCGGCGCCATTGACGCCCTGGTTCGCCACGGTGTGAGCGAGAGCGACATCACTATCATCCGCGCACCGGGCGCCTTCGAGATTCCGCTGGTGACCCAGAAGGTCGCTCAGCGTGGCGAGTACGCGGCGATCATCGCCCTGGGCGCGGTGATCCGTGGCGGCACCCCGCACTTCGAATACGTGGCGGGCGAGTGCACCAAGGGCCTGGCCCAGGTGTCCATGGAGTACGGCGTGCCGGTCGCCTTCGGCGTGCTGACCGTCGACTCCATCGAACAAGCCATCGAACGTTCCGGCACCAAGGCGGGTAACAAGGGTGCCGAAGCTGCGCTGTCTGCCCTGGAAATGGTCAGCCTGCTGGCGCAGTTGGAGGCCAAGTGAGCAACTCCGGTAACGGCCAGCCGGCCAAGAAGGGCCCCAGCGGCAAGATCCTTGCGCGCCGCGAAGCCCGTACCCTGGCCATGCAGGCCCTGTACTCCTGGCATATCGCCGGCCAGCCGCTGAACGAGATCGAAGCGCAGTTTCGCGTCGACAACGATTTCAGCAAGGTCGATGGTGCCTACTTCCACGAGATCCTGCACGGCGTGCCGCGGCAGAAGACCGAGCTGGACGAGACCTTCACGCCCCTGCTCGATCGCCCGCTGGAAGAGATCGACCCGGTCGAGCTGGCCATCCTGCGTCTTTCCACCTACGAGCTGAAGAACCGCGTCGACGTCCCCTACAAGGTGGTGATCAACGAAGGTATCGAGCTGGCCAAGGTGTTCGGTGCCACCGACGGGCACAAGTTCGTCAACGGCATCCTCGACAAGCTTGCGCCCAAGCTGCGTGCCGCCGAAGTCAACGCCAACAAACGTTGAGGCCTATGGGGATGCTCGATTCACGATCTCGCGAGCTAGAGCCATGCAAGGCAAAAGCAGGCGAGGAAGCGCAGTGTGCTGTAGCACATGAGCATTCCGAGTCTGCTTTTAACGCAGCAGGGCCGACGCGCAGCAGATCGTTGCTTGCCCGTGAATGAGTTCGAGCTGATCCGCCGCTATTTCGCCGCCGCCCCCTGTGCGCAGGGCGGCGACGGCGTGGTTCGCGGCATCGGTGATGACTGCGCGCTGCTTGCATTGCCCGCCGGTGAACAGCTGGCGGTTTCCACCGACACGCTGGTTGCCGGGGTGCACTTTCCCGAAGCCTGCGATGCCTTTCTTCTCGGTCAGCGCGCGCTGGCCGTTTCCGCCAGTGATCTGGCTGCCATGGGCGCGTCGCCCTTGGCCTTTACCCTCGCCCTGACCCTGCCGAGCGCCAATGAAACCTGGCTGGCCGAGTTCGCTCGTGGCCTGCAGACGATGGCGCAGAGCTGTTCGCTGGCGCTGGTCGGTGGCGACACCACGCGCGGTCCGCTGAGCCTGACGCTGACCGTGTTCGGCCGGGTGCCGAATGGGCAGGCGCTGCTGCGCAGTGGCGCCCAGGTGGGCGATCTGCTCTGCGTCGGCGGCGAACTGGGCGATGCCGCGGGCGCGCTGCCGCTGGTGCTGGGGCAGCGCGAAGCGGCGGCGGACATCAGCGAAGCATTGCTGGCGCGTTACTGGGCGCCGCAGCCGCAGCTGGCTCTGGGCCAGGCCTTGCGCGGGCGGGCCACGGCCGCGCTGGATATTTCCGACGGGCTGCTGGCCGACTGCGGGCATATCGCCAAGGCTTCACAGGTGGCCCTTAAGATCGAGCTGGAGCAAGTGCCGCTGTCTGCAGCGCTGCGCGCCTTCGCCGGCGAGGAGCAGGCGCGGACCTGCGCGCTGGGCGGTGGCGACGACTACCGACTTGCCTTTACCCTACCGCCAGCCCAGCTCGCCGATCTGCAGGCCGATTGGCCCGAAATACGGGTGATCGGCCGTGTGCAGGCCGGTACTGGGGTAGAGTTGCTGGACGCCGCCGGCCAGCCCATCGAGCCGCCGCGTGGCGGCTACCAACATTTCTGACAGGACGGAGTGCGCGTGACCGATCACCCCAACCAGGTTCCCGCCGAATACGTACCGCCGTCGGTATGGCGCAATCCCTGGCACTTCATCGCCTTCGGCTTCGGCTCCGGCACCCTGCCCAAGGCGCCCGGCACCTGGGGCTCGCTGGTGGCACTGCCGTTCGTGCCGCTGTGGCAGATGCTGCCCGACTGGGGTTACTGGCTCATGCTCGGAGTGACCATGCTGTTCGGCTTCTGGCTGTGCGGCAAGGTGGCCGACGACCTGCGCGTGCACGATCACGAAGGCATCGTCTGGGACGAGATGGTCGGCATGTGGATCACCCTGTGGCTGGTACCCGAGGGCTGGGTCTGGTTGCTGCTAGGCTTTCTTATGTTTCGTCTGTTCGACATCGTCAAACCCTGGCCGATTCGCTGGATCGATCGGCACGTGCATGGCGGTGTCGGCATCATGCTCGACGATGTAATCGCTGGCGTGTTCGCCTGGTTGGCCATGCAGGGGCTGGTCTGGGGGTGGGACCGTTATGCGGCGGTGTTGGGCTTCTAGAGAGGCAATGGCGATGGCAGCTAGGCGGCTGACGCTGCTGCTGGGTATGGTCGTGATGCTGACGGTGCATGCCGAGCTGCAGCTACCGAGCGAGATCCATGTGGCCAGCGAGGTCTGGGAGGGCCACACCAATGCCGACGGTACCGGCATGGGCTGGGATATCCTGCGCGAGGTGTTCGAGCCGGCCGGGGTCGCCTTGCGCACGCAGAGCGTTCCCTACACGCGTGCGGTCGGTCTGGTGCAGCGTGGCGGCGTCGACGCCTGGGTCGGCTCCTATCGCAATGAGGTCGACGAAGGCGTGCACTACCCGCGCTGGCATTACGATAGCGAGCAGATCAGCGCTCTGGGGCTCAAGTCCAGGCCTGCGCCGACGCTGGAGCGGCTCGGCGAGCTGCGCCTGATATGGATGCGTGGCTACGAATACCAGCGCTACCTGCCGAATGTGCGGCATTACCGGGAAGTTCGCCGCCACAGCGGTATTCTGGGCATGCTCGACCACGGCCATGCCGATTTCTACATTGACGCCCGCGTCGAGATCGAAGTGGTACTGGCGGAGGCCGCGCAGGAGATTCGCGATCGCTATCAGGTGGCCGATCTCAAGTGGCTGCCGCTGTACCTCGGTTTCGCCGACAACTCCAGAGGGCGTGCGCTGGCCGACCTCTTCGATCAGCGCATGGAGCAGCTGGTCGAGGCCGGCACGCTGAAGCCGATCTTCGAGCGCTGGCAGCAGCCCTATCCCTTCGACTGAGCCGGGAGGCCATCCTTCATGCTGTTTCGTTACTGTCTCGCCGGTTTCGCCCTGCTGTGCGCAGGCCTGGCCTGGGCTGCCAGCCAGGTGCAGGTGGTCGGCCTGTTTCCCGGTGCGGCGGTGCTCAATGTCGACGGCCAGCGCAAGCTGGTGCGGGTCGGCCAGACCGGGCCGGGCGGGGTGCAGGTGGTCAGCGTCGACAAGCAGGGTGCGGTGTTGCGCGTCGAAGGTGTCGAGCGCGTCTATCCGCTGAGCCGGGAATACAGCGCCGGTTTCGCCGAACCGGTCAGAAAGCGCCTGAGCATCGCCAAGGGCATCGGCGGCCATTACTGGGTGGCCGGTTCGGTCAACGGTCATACGGTGCAGTTTCTGGTGGACACCGGCGCCACCTCGGTGGCGCTCAACGATGCGCATGCCCGGCGCCTGGGCATCGATTACCGGGTCAGTGGCCGGCCCCTGCAGGTCAATACCGCCAGTGGCGTCGCGCGTGGCTGGCGGGTCGTGCTCGATCGGGTCAAGGTCGGCGACCTGGAGGTGCTCGGCGTCGAGGCCGTGGTGCTGGAAGGCAACGCGCCGCACGAGGCGCTGCTGGGCATGAGCTTCCTGGGACGGGTCGGCTGGCGCGAGGAACAGGGGATGCTGGTGCTCGAGTCCAAACTCTAGCGCCGGCATTGACCGTTTCGATACTGATGATCGGCAATTCTGACTGACCCGGCGGCTGGGCCTGCTGATACAATGCCGCCCCTGTTTCGTACTCATTGCCAGGAGCATCCGGTGTCCGTCGTGTTCGTCGCCGCCTCCCAACTGCCTACGCCCTTCGGCGTGTTCACCATGCACGGTTTCCTCGACGAGGCCACCGGCAAGGAACACGTTGCCCTGACCTTCGGCGATGTGGCCGACGGCGCGCCCGTGCTGGGCCGTCTGCACTCCGAATGCCTGACCGGCGACGCCCTGTTCAGCCTGCGTTGCGACTGTGGTGCCCAGCTGCAGGCGGCATTGCAGGCCATCGCCAGCGAAGGCCGCGGCGTGCTGCTCTACCTGCGCCAGGAAGGCCGCGGCATCGGTCTGCTGAACAAGATCCGCGCCTACGAGCTGCAGGACGGCGGCGCCGATACCGTGGAGGCCAACGAGCGCCTGGGCTTCGGCGCCGACCAGCGCGACTACGCCATCTGCCTGCCGATGCTCGAGCACCTGGGCATCAAGAGCCTCAAGCTGATGACCAACAACCCGCGCAAGGTCAGGGCGCTGGGCGAAATGGGCATCGCCGTGGACCATCGCGTGCCGCTGCAGATCGCGCACAATCCCTACAACAAGCGCTACCTCGCCACCAAGGCCGGCAAGCTCGGCCATATGCTGGGCAACCAGCATCAGGGCGAGACCGAGGAAAGCCTGTGACCCGAGGCCAGGTGAAGCGGCGCCTGGCGCTGGCCTGGTGGCGCCAGCTGGGCGTGGCCCTGGCCCCTGTGTTCGTCTTCAACCTGCTGTTCGGCGGCGGTGGCACCACGGTGCTGACCATGCCGCTGTTCATCGCCGGCCTGGCTTCGATGTTCGTCAGCCTGCCGCTGTTTTCTGCCTACAAGCGCGCCCTGATCGCCACCGAGAAGGCCCTCGACAGCGACGCAGAGCCGGCCGCCTGGCTGGAACTGGATCGCGTGCGCCTGCGTGCCCTGCTCGGCGCGGCGCTGCCGGCCTGGATCGCCGCCCTGGCGGTGCTGGCCGGGCTCGAGGCGGTACCGCTGGTGCTGCTGGCGTTGTCGTCCATCGTGCTGCACAGCCTCTACCGCATTCCCCGCCAACTCGGCTGACATGCGTGCACTGCTGCTGGCCCTGTGTCTGCTGGCGCTGCCCCTGGCGGCCGCACCACGGGTGGTCAGCCTGGCGCCCTCGCTCAGCGAAATCATGCTCGATCTGGATGCCGCCGACCTGCTGGTCGGTGTGCTCGAAGGCGACGAGCGCCCCGCCGCCCTGGCCCATCTGCCCACCGTCGGCCGCTACGGCCAGCTGGAGTTCGAGCGCCTGCTGCAGCTGGCGCCCGATCTGATCCTGATCGCCCCGGGCAGCGTGCCGCCGGCGCAGCGGGCGCAACTGCAGCGTCTGGGCATCCCCTTGCTGGTGGTCGAGCCACAGCGGCTCGACCAGTTGGGCGATGCCTTCGTCAGCATCGCCCGGCGAATCGGCCGCAGCGAGCAGGGCGAGCGGCTGGCGGCGGAATTCCGCGCCGAACTGGACGCGCTGCGCCAGCGCTACCGGCGCGATCAGCCCCTGAGCGTTTTCTATCAGATCTGGCACCAGCCGCTGTACACCATCGGCGGCGCACAGCTGATCGGCGATGCGTTGGCCGTATGCGGCGGGCGTAATCTGTTTGCCGATCTGCCGCAACCGGCACCGCAGGTCAGCGTGGAGGCGGTGCTGGCGCGCAATCCGGACGTGATTCTCGGTGGCAGCCATGCCGAGCTGAGCGCCTGGCAGGCCTGGCCGCAGCTGCATGCGGTGCGCCAGGGCCAGGTCTGGGCCGTGCCGGACAAGGGCCTTGAGCGGCCCAGCCGGCAGATGCTGGGGGCCATCGAACAGCTATGCGAGCTGATGGCGGCGGCGCGTTAGCCGCAGTTTGCTTGGTGCGCACGGCGCACCCTACGAGCGCCGTAGGGTGCGCCGTGCGCACCGAGGTCAAAGTTGCGGTGTCCAGCTCAGAGAGAGCAGGGCGCTGCGGCCTTCTTCGCGATAGCCGTAATAGTTCACGCTGCTGAAGAACGGATCGTTCGGTCGGCTATACAGAGCTTGGGAATAGTCCTTGTCCAAGATGTTGTCGACCTTGATTTGCCACAGCAGCTCATCGCTCATCCGCCAGCTCGCACGCGCACCGAGCAAACCGTAGCCGGCGATCTCTCGAGTGTTGGCGGCGTCGTCATAGCGACCGGAGAAGGCCTGCCAGGTGATGCCAGCGGCGAAGGCGCCGAACTGGCGATCCAGGTCCAGGCTCAGGCTGCGTTTGGCGCGGCGCGGCAGGGTATGGCCGCTGTCGCGATCGCGTGGGTCGAGCAGACTGGCGCCGAGTACGGCCTGCCAGCCCAGCACCTCGCGTTCCAGGCTCAGTTCCAAGCCTTGCAGGCGCGCCTGGTTGACGTTCATCGGCGTGCTGAAGAAGGTTACCGGGTCGCTGACCACGGTGATCAGGTCTTCGACCTCGGTGCGGTAGGCCGACACGCTCCAGCGGGTACTCAGGTGATCGCCGCGCAATTGCGCCTCGTAGGTTTTCGAGCGCTCGGGCGCGAGGTTCGGATTGCCGCCATAGAAGGCGCTGGTGGGGTAGTACAGATCGTTGAAGGTGGGGGCGTGAAAACCCTCGCCATAGCTCAGCAGTAGTTCCAGTCGTTCGGCCAAGTCCAGGCTCAGTGCCGCGTTCCAGGTGTTCTCGCTGCCGAATTGCTCGTTCTTGTCGTGGCGTAGGCCCAGCTCGGTAGCGAAACCGTCGCCGCGATGGCGGTGCTGGACGAAGGCGGCTTGATTCCAGCGCTCGCTCTGGCTGAAGTCGCTGTCCGTGCTCAAACGGTCCTCGAACCAGTCGAGGCCCAGCAGCAGCTGGTTGGCCTCGTCCAGACGCAAGGTATTGAGCCAGGCGGCGCTGTCGCGGTAGGTGTTGAAGCTGTAGTTATTGTCGGCGTTCAGCGGGTCGCGGTTGTCGCTCTTGTCCTCGCTATGGCCGAGTTCCAGGCGGCTGCTCCAGCGCTCGGCGAGCTGCGCTTCGAGATGCGCAGCAGCAGTGGAAACGCTGAAGCGCTCGCTGGGGTTGCCCGGCGCGAAGCTGAACAGATCGTCGTATTCGCTCTCGCCGCGCTGGTCTACCAGGCTTAGGCCGCCCTTGAGGCGCTCGCTGAAGCGATGTTCCAGGCTCAGATTGAATGACTTGCGGCGCAGACCGTCGTGGTCGCCGTCGTTGCCACGGGCATCCTGCGAGCGGTCGAAGCCGGCACGTTCGGCCAGACTGGCGCCGAGATCGAAGCGGGTGTGCTGATCGCCGCCGGACAGACCCAGGCTGCGTTCGAAACTCTGCTGACTGCCGGCGGCCAGGCGCAGCCGCGGCTGCAGACCGGCTTCGCCCTGGCGGGTGAAAATCTGGATAACCCCGCCGATGGCGTCGGCGCCGTATAACGCCGAACGTGGGCCGCGTACCACCTCGATGCGCTCGATCTGCTCGGGGCTGAGGAATTCCAGGCGGGCCAGACCGCTTGCGGCGGCGTTCAGGCGCACGCCGTCGATCAGTACCAGGGTCTGGTTGGCGTTGGCACCACGCAGAAACAGGCTGGTCAGGCTGCCACGGCCGCCATTCTGCACGATGGATACGCCGGGTACGCGGCTGAGCAGATCGGGCACGCTGCTGGCCTGCAAACGCTCGATATCCGTCCGCTCGAACACTGTAGTGGCAGCAGTGGCCTGGCGCAGCGGCTCGGCCTGGCGGCCGGAGGTGATCACCAGCGGCTCGGCGGTATAGGGTTCGGCAGCCAGGGCGAAGCCGGGCAGAACGGCAATGGCCAGAGCCAGACGGGACAGTTTCATTCTTGTGATTCCTCAAAGGTCGGCAGACATTCGAGGAGGGCAGGGGGCAAGCGCGCAGGGCGGCGCTTGACGGTGCGGCCCTCCGCAACACCAGTCGCACCGCCGGGGCCGGTCTCCGGGCTCACGACCCCGGTCCGCCTTCCCGGGAATACCCAGTGGCCGTGGACAAGGTGCAGGCTGTGGCCTGCCGTCGATTACCGTTGCGGGGGCAGCGTCGGGATTGCCTGGATGGGCGCACCGACTTCCCGTTTCACGCCGCGTCAGCAGCGCACCCTGGCGGAACATGAATGGCGCGCACCTTAGTGCGCGCGAGTATGAATGACAAGCAAGGCCCGCTCATTCGGCGATGAGCGGAGCTCATGCTCAGGCCCGCAGCTGGTCGAGGCGTTCGCGCACCGCGCGTTCGATGCCGGCCTGATCAAGGCCGCATTCTGCGAGCATCTGCGCCGGCTTGGCGTGCTCGACGTAGTAATCGGGCAGGCCCAGATGCAGCAGCGGCTTGATGATGTTCTGCGCGGCGAGGAACTCGCTGACCGCGCTGCCGGCCCCGCCCATGACGGCGTTCTCTTCGATGGTCACCAGCAGCTCGTGGCTGCCGGCCAGCTCGCGCAGCAGGGCCTCGTCCAATGGTTTGACGAAGCGCATGTCGACCACGGTGGCGTTCAGCGCTTCGCCGACCTGCAGCGCTTCGGCCAGTTGCACGCCGAATACCAGCAGGGCTGCGCCCTTGCCCTGGCGTCGCACTATGGCCTTGCCGATCTCTAGCGGCTCCAGCCCGGCGTCGAGCGGCGCATTGGGGCCGCTGCCGCGCGGGTAGCGCACCGCGGCCGGGCCATCGAACAGGTAGCCGGTGGTGAGCATGCGGCGCAGTTCGTTCTCGTCGCTGGGGGTCATCACCAGCATGCCGGGGATGCAGCGCAGGTAGGAGATATCGAAGCTGCCGGCATGGGTCGGGCCGTCTTCGCCGACCAGACCGGCGCGGTCGATGGCGAACAGCACATCGAGATTCTGCACCGCGACGTCGTGGATCAGCTGGTCATAGGCGCGCTGGAGGAAGGTGGAATAGATCGCCACCACCGGCTTGACGCCGTCGCAGGCCATGCCGGCGGCCAGGGTCACGGCGTGCTGCTCGGCGATGGCGACGTCGAAGTAGCGCTCGGGGAAGCGCTCGGCGAAGGCCACCAGATCCGAGCCTTCCTTCATCGCCGGGGTGATGCCGACCAGGCGCTGATCTGCCGCGGCCATGTCGCACAGCCACTGACCGAACACGTTGGAGTATTTCGGGCCGCTCGGTTTCCTGGGCACCGCGCTGGGGGTGACTGGCTCGAGCTTGGTGATGGCGTGATAGCCGATGGGGTCGGCTTCGGCCGGGGCGAAGCCCTTGCCCTTCTTGGTCACCACATGGAGGAACTGCGGGCCGTCCAGGTCGCGCATATTGCGTAATGTCGCAAGCAGGGTGGGCAGGTCGTGGCCGTCGATGGGGCCGACGTAGTTCCAGCCCAGTTCCTCGAACAGGGTGCCGGGTACCAGCATGCCCTTGGCGTGTTCCTCGACCTTGCGTGCGATTTCCCAGGCGCCGGGCAGGCGCGAGAGGATCTTCTTGCTGCCCTCGCGCATGCTGGCGTAGGTGCGGCTGGAGATGATCTTGGCCAGGTAGTTGGACAGGCCGCCGACGTTCTTGGAGATCGACATGTCGTTGTCGTTGAGGATCACCAGCATGTTGGCGCCGACGTCGGTGGCGTGGTTGAGCGCCTCGAAGGCCATGCCGGCGGTCAGCGCGCCGTCACCGATCACCGCCACGCTCTTGCGCTTCTCGCCCTTCAGGCGAGCGGCGATGGCCATGCCCAGGGCGGCGCTGATGCTGGTGCTGGAGTGACCGACGCCGAAGGTGTCGTACTCGCTCTCGCTACGGCGCGGGAAGGCGGCCAGGCCGTCCTTCTGGCGCAGGCTGCCCATGCGCTCGCGACGGCCGGTGAGGATCTTGTGCGGGTAGGCCTGATGGCCGACGTCCCACACCAGGCGGTCATCGGGGGTGTCGAAGACGTAGTGCAGGGCGATGGTCAGCTCGATGACGCCGAGGCCGGCACCGAAGTGCCCGCCGCTCTGGCCGACGCTGTAGAGCAGGTACTGGCGCAGTTCATCGGCGAGGGTTTCCAGGTCCGCTTCGGCCAGGCGGCGCAGTTCGTCGGGCGTGTTGGCGCTGTCGAGCAGCGGCGTCAACGGGCGCTCGCGGGGGATCTCGTGGAAAGTGGTCGGCATCAGGCGAATCGTTATAGGCGTAAAAGATGCGGCAGTTTACCTGATGCCAGGAAAACAGCCCAATCCGGTGTCCACGACGCCGTTACCGGTAGTTTCGTGCGAGAAACTCCAGCAGCAGGGCATTGACCCGTTCGGCGCATTCGCCCTGCAGCCAGTGGCCGGCGCCAGGCAGGTCTTGGCGTTCCAGACGCGGCACCTTGTCGGCCATGCGCTTGAGCGTCGGCGCCTCGAAACGACCGATCGGGTCGTTTTCCCCGAGCAGGAACAGCGTCGGCTGCGTTACCTGCAGTTCGGCCAGGTGCTCGGTACGCTGCCAGTTGTGCTCGAAATTTCGGTACCAGTTCAGCGCGCCGCGAAAGCCGTGGCGCTCGAAGGTGCGCCGGTAGTGGGCGAACGTCGCGTCGTTGCACCAGGGCGGCAGTGGCAGATCCTCCGGCATGCCGTCGAACAGCCGCGCGTCGGCCGGCTTGTCTGTCGCCAGCAGGGCATCGCCCAGGCCGCCGAGCAGCAGGCGCAGGCTGCGGGCGATGTCTTCGTCCAGCTCGGCCTCGGCCAGCCCCGGTTCCTGGAAATACAGGATGTAATGGAAGCGCCCGGCATACGCCTCGCGCATCAGCTCGATGGCCGGGCGTTTCGGCCGCCCGCCGAAGGGCACCGACAGCGCGCCGAGCGCCTTGACCCGCTCGGGCTCCAGCAGCGCCAAATGCCAGGCCACCGGCGCGCCCCAGTCGTGGCCGACCACCGCCACCTCGTGCTGGCCGAGCAGGTCCATCGCCGCCTGGATATCGCCGCACAGGGTGAGCAGCTCATAGGCCGCCGGATC
Organism: Pseudomonas sp. GD04158; assembly: GCF_029834875.1. Taxonomy (NCBI): domain Bacteria; kingdom Pseudomonadati; phylum Pseudomonadota; class Gammaproteobacteria; order Pseudomonadales; family Pseudomonadaceae; genus Pseudomonas; species Pseudomonas sp. GD04158. Next base: position 15,202 of record NZ_JAODYT010000070.1, read on the forward strand.
GGCCGGCGCGCTGCTGGCGCCGTAGCCGCGCATCTCCGGGGCGAACACGCGGTAGCCGGTGGCGGCCAGCGCCTCGATCTGCGGATGCCAGGCGTACCAGCATTCGGGAAAGCCATGCAGCAGCCACACCGGCTTGCCGTGCTCGGGGCCGGTGCTGTACAGGCTGAGTTCGATGCCATTGACGGCGAGCAGGCGGTGATCGATATGCATGGAGATGTCCTTACCAGGTGTCGATAAAGGGCCGTTTCTTGCCATCACGCCGCGGCGGGCGCGGCGCCGCATTGAGACCGCGCAGCAGCCAGGCGCGGCTGTCGGCCGGGTCGATCACGGCGTCGATCTCCAGATAGCTGGCCATGTTCAGCGCCTTGCCGTTGTCATAGGCCTTGGCCACCAGCTTGTCGAACAGCGCCTGGCGCGCGGCCTCGTCCGGCTGGGCCGCCAGCTCCTTGGCGAAGCCCAGGCGCACCGCGCCTTCCAGGCCCATGGCGCCGAATTCGCCACTGGGCCAGGCGGCGGTGAACAGCGGCGAGTGGAAGCTGCCGGCGGCCATGGCCTGGGCGCCGAGGCCGTAGCCCTTGCGCAGCACCAGGGTGAAGAAGGGCACCGTGAGGCTGGCGGCGGTGACGAACAGGCGCGAGACGTGGCGCACCGTGGCCTGTTTCTCCGCCTCCGGCCCGACCATGAAGCCGGGGGTGTCGCATAGCGATACGATGGGCAGATCATGGGCCTCGCACAGTTGTAGAAAGCGCGCGGCCTTGTCGCCGGCCACGGCATCGATGGCGCCACCCAGGTGCGCGGGGTTGTTGGCGATCAGGCCGAAGGGTTTGCCCTCGATGCGGATCAGCGCGGTGATCAGGCCGGGGGCGAACTGGCGGCGCAGCTCCAGCACGCTGCCCTCGTCGGCCAGCAGCTCGATCACCTGGCGGATGTCGTACACGCGCAGGCGGTTTTCCGGGATCACCTGGCGCAGCTCGCGAGGATCGCTGCACTGCCAGTCGCTTACCGGGCCCTGGAAATAGCTCAGGTACTGCTTGGCCACGGCGACCGCTGCGGCCTCGTCTTCGACCAGCACGTCGATCACCCCGTTGGGGCCCTGCACGCTGGTCGGGCCAACCTGCTCGGGGGTGAAACTGCCCAGGCCGCCGCCTTCGATCATCGCCGGGCCGGCCATACCGATGCTGGCATTGCGGGTGGCGATGATCACGTCGCAGCAGCCGAGCAGCGCCGCGTTGCCGGCGAAGCAGCGGCCGGAGACCACGCCCACCGTCGGTACCAGGGCGGAGAGCTTGGCCATGGCGACGAAGGTGTGGCAGTCCAGCCCGGCCACGCCAACGAAGTCGGTATCCCCCGGCCGGCCGCCACCGCCTTCGGCGAACAGCACCACCGGCAGGCGCCACTGCTCGGCCAGGGCCAGCATGCGGTCGGTCTTCTTGTGGTTCATCACCCCCTGGGTGCCGGCGAATACCGTGTAGTCGTAGGCGACGGCCATGCAGCGCGCGGCCTCGCTGCCGAAGCGCGCGGCGTTGATCGTGCCGATACCGGCGACCAGGCCGTCGGCCGGGCTCAGCTCCAGCAGCTCCTCGGGCGAACGGCGACGGCGCTGGGCGGCCAGGGCCATGGCGCCGTATTCGATAAAGCTGCCGTCATCGAGCAAGTCGGCGAGGTTTTCCCTTACGGTGCGCTGGCCGGTCTTGCGCCTTTTCGCCACGGCTTCGGGGCGGCGAGCATCGGTCAGCCGAGCATGGCGCTCCAGCACTTCGGCCAGATCGGCGCGGATATGCGCCAGGTCGATTGCCTGCTCGCCATGGCTGTCCAGACCATCCACCTCGGCCGGCTCCAGGAAAGCCAGCGCCTGGCCCTCGCCGACGGCTTCACCGGGTGCCACGGCCAGTGCACGGACGATGCCGCTGTGCTCGGCCTTGACCTCGAATTCCATCTTCATCGCCTCCAGCACGGCGATGCGCTGACCGGCGGCCACGGCGTCGCCTTCGGCCAGCGCCAGGCTGACCAGCACGCCAGCGCTGGGCGCATTCAACGCCAGGGTGCCGGGCGGGGCGTCGAGGCTGGCTCTGGCGCTTTGCGCAGAGGTGTCGCCGGCAAAGTAACGGTGCGGGTGGGCCTGCTCGCGAGGGGCCAGCAGCTCGCCCAGGTGACGCTCGACATAGGTGGTGTCGACCTGATTGGCGATCACCTCGTCGCGCTGCAGCAGGTTCTGCAGCAGGTGCAGGTTGCTCGCCACGCCGTCGAGGCGGAACTCGCACAGTGCCCGGTAGGCGCGGCGCAGGGCGCCGGGGTAGTCGCTGGCGCTGGCGATCAGCTTGGCGATCAGCGAATCGTAGGCCGGGCTCACGGCATAACCGGCATAGCCGCAGCCATCCACACGCAGGCCTGGGCCGCTGGGCGGCTGGTAGGCGGCGAGCACGCCGGCGGCCGGGCGCGCCGTGCCATCGGCGAGCAGGGTTTCCAGATTCAGACGTACCTGCACGGCGTAGCCCTTTGGCACGGGCGGGTTGAGCAGACTCAGCTCGGCCAGGCTGCTGCCGGCGGCCAGGTGCAGTTGCGTGTGCAGCAGGTCGACGCCGGTGACCTGCTCGGTGACGGTGTGCTCCACCTGTACACGCGGGTTAGCCTCCATGAAGTAGAAGCGCCCGGGCTGGTCGAGGTCGAGGAGGAATTCGAAGGTGCCGATGCCGCGATACTGCACCTCGGCGGCCAGGCGCAGCGCGCTAGCGATGATCGCGTCACGGGTGGCCACATCCAGATCTGGGCTGGGCGCGATCTCCACCAGCTTCTGATGGCGGCGCTGCAGGCTGCAGTCGCGTTCCCACAGGTGGCTGACCGCGCCACTGCCGTCGCCGAGCACCTGCACTTCGATATGCCGGGCGCGGCGCACGCGCTTCTCCACATACAGCGCGCCACTGCCGAAGGCGCCCTGGGCCTCCGAGACGCAGCGGGCGAAGGCCTCGGCCAGTTGCGCCGGATCGTCCACTGCACGCATGCCGCGCCCGCCACCGCCGGCCAGGGCCTTGAGCATCACGCTGCCATGCTCGGCAAGAAAGTCCGCGGCCTGCTCCAGCGTCACCGCCTGGTTGATCCCCGGTACCAGCGGCACTGCGCAGCGTTCGGCCAGGTCACGGGCGGCGGCCTTGTCGCCGAACAACTGCAGGGTTTCCGGCGTCGGGCCGACGAAGGTCAGCCCGGCGGCCTGGCAGCGGCGGGCGAACTCGGCGTTCTCGGCGAGAAAACCGTAGCCGGGATGGATGGCCGCACACCCCTGCTCGTGGGCGATGGCAATGAGCTGATCCATATCCAGATAGGCCGCCGGGCCGCGTCCAGCCAGCGCGACGGCCTGGTCGGCCTTGCGCGTGTGCAGGCAGGCGCTGTCGTCCTCGGCGTACACCGCCACGCTGCGGATACCGAGGTCGGCGCAGGCCTGGGCGATGCGGATGGCGATCTCGCCGCGGTTGGCGATCAGCAGGGCGGAAAAGGGCATGGCGGCTCCGGACGTCTTGTCGTTATGGAGCCATCTTAGGAGGCTGGTCGCGGGGGTAAAGCAAGCCTTATGCGGCGATCATGCTGGTATAGATGGTGATGATGACGTTGGCGGTAGCGCGCGACAGCCTATCGGCTAGCTGCGCCGCTCGACGATGTAACGCGCCAGCTCGCGTAGCGGCTCGGCCTGGCTGCCGAAGGGGCGCAGCACGTGCAGGGCCTGGTCGCGCAGTTCCAGGGCATAGTCCTTGGCTGCGTCGAGGCCGAGCAGGGCGGGGTAGGTGGGCTTGTCGTTGGCCTCGTCCTTGCCCTGGGTCTTGCCCAGGGTGGCGGTGTCGCTCTCCACGTCGAGAATGTCGTCCTGCACCTGGAAGGCCAGACCGACGGCGCGGGCGTACTGCAGAAGGGCCTTGAGGCTGAGTTCGTCGGCGTTGCCGCTGGCCAGGGCGCCGAGCAGTACGCTGGCTTCGATCAGCGCGCCGGTCTTGTGCCGGTGCATGGTTTCCAGCGCCGCCTGGTCGAGCTGCTGCCCCACCGAGCCGAGGTCGATGGCCTGGCCGCCGACCATCCCGGCCGGACCGGCTGCGCTGCTCAGGGCATCGATCATCTGCAGACGCACTTCGGCGTCCTGCGGGTTGCGCCGGCGGTCGGCGAGCACCTCGAAGGCCAGGCTCTGCAGGCCGTCACCGGCGAGGATGGCACTGGCCTCGTCGAAGGCCTTGTGCGTGGTGGGTTGGCCGCGGCGCAGGTCGTCGTCGTCCATCGCCGGCAGGTCGTCGTGCACCAGGGAGTAGGCGTGAATCAGCTCCACCGCGCAGGCGGCGCCATCGGCGCGATCGAGATTGCCATCCAGCGCTTCGCAGGCGGCATACACCAGCAGCGGGCGCACGCGCTTGCCGCCGTTCATCACGCTGTAGCGCATCGCCTCGTACAGGCGCTGCAGCTCGGCACGGGGAGGCTGGAACAGCGGCTCGAGGGCGGCGTCGACCCGTGCCTGGCAGCTCGCCTGGTAGGCCTTGATCATGCGGTCGGGTCCGCGTCGAAGGGCGCCGGCTCCAGCTCGCCATCGCGCTCCAGAAGGATCTGCACCTTCTGCTCGGCCTGAGCCAGGGCAGCCTGGCACTCGCGTGTCAGGCCGATGCCCTGCTCGAAGGCGGTCAGCGAGTCTTCCAGCGACAGCTCGCCGCTCTCCAGGCGCTCGACCAGCGTCTGCAGTTCGGCGAGGGAGTGTTCGAAGTCGGGGGCGGCTTTCTTGCGGGCCATGGCGGCGGGTCTCGGGCAGCGTAGAAACGGTCGCGACACTAGCAGAGCCGCGCTTCTCGGGCAAATCAGCGGGCCCGCGGATGTTGTCCGGTACTGGACTCGGCGTAGGGTGCGCCGTGCGCACCGGGCTCGGCGATAGAAAACGATGGTGCGCATTGCACACCCTACGGCCTATGCAGAGAAGTAGGTGCTCCAGAAGTAGTACAGCGTCATCCCGCTGCCCACCAGGATGACGAAGCTGCGTAGCAGTGCCGGAGGAAGTTTTTCGCCCAGTGCGCCGCCAGCGTAGCCGCCAAGGGTGGCGCCGGTGAGCAGGATGGCCAGCTCGTACCAGCTGACCCGCCCGGCGATGACGAAGGTCAGGGTGGCGATGCTGTAGATCACCGCCGAGATCAGGTTCTTCAACGCGTTGGCGCGGGCCAGGGCGTGGCCCTCGATGGAGAAGGCGGCCAACTGCAGGATGCCCATGCCGGCGCCGAAGTAACCGCCGTAGATCGACACGCCGATATGCGCGCCCAGCGACAGCGGCGTGTGCGGCGGATGCTCGGCAGCCTTGCGCCGCTCGGCCAGCCAGCGTCCCAGCCAGGGGCTGGCGGCGAACAGCGCGGTGGCGGCCAGCAGCAGCCAGGGGATCAGCACGCGGAATACGTCGTCGCCGCCGGCCAGCAGCAACAGGCCGCCGAGCAGACCACCGGCCAGGCCGGCCAGCAGCAGCGGGAT
>NZ_JAODYT010000071.1:0-20503 GCF_029834875.1 Pseudomonas sp. GD04158
GTGGTCGAGCGATGCGCCGCGCGGCGACGAGCAGGGCGCGGCCCAAGGATAGAACAGGTAGCCGCCCAGCCAGAAGGCAGCCCTTGTCTCGGCCATCTGCAGTTCATTGAGGGCGCCGCGCGCCTCACGGCGCGAGGATAGCGGCAACTGATGTTGGGCGAGGTGGCTCAGCTTCAGGTCGAGCCGGTCATGGCTGCCCGGGCCGAGCCATTGTGCGGGGTCGTTGCCGTCGGCGGCGCTGGGGCCGAGGTAGAGCTTCACCGCCAGCTCCACATGATGTTCACCTTCAGCGTCGCGTAGCAGCAGGTCCAGCTCGCCGAGCGTCTGCCCGTTGTGCCGGATCGGCAGGTTGGCTGTGACGATTTCCACGTCGGGAGCCGCGAGCAGGGCGAACTGCCACAGGCGTTCGTAGTACAGCCCGAGGCGGCGCGCGGGTTTTTGCGCCAGCCAGCCGTGCAGGGCATCCGGGTCCTGGTCCTGGCGCTCGAGCCATTGCCCGAGCAAACCCGGCTGTTGCCGCCAGCGACTGGCCTGCAGCGGGTGGCGCTGCGGCCTGGCCGTCTCGCCCAGCAACGGGGGCGACAGCAGCACCCAGGCCAGATCGCGTACGGCAGGCGTGCGCAGCGCTCGCAGCAGTTCGGGCAGCGGATCGAGGTTGGTCATGGGCCGAGCATAGCGCGGTTTGCTGCGGCCCAGGCCTTTGGCCGATAATCCCCGTTCGTTCCTTTCTGTCTGGCGGGAGTCCCATGGAGCAATTTCGCAATGTCGGCATCATCGGGCGCCTGGGGAGCACGCGGGTGCTGGAGACCGTGCGCCGGCTCAAGCGCTTCCTCATCGACCGCCACCTGCACGTGATCCTCGAGGACACCATTGCCGACGTGCTGCCTGGGCACGGCCTGCAGACTTCCTCGCGCAAGATGCTCGGCGAAGTCTGCGACCTGGTGATCGTCGTCGGCGGCGACGGCAGCATGCTCGGCGCCGCCCGCGCCCTGGCGCGGCACAAGGTGCCGGTGCTGGGGATCAACCGCGGCAGCCTGGGTTTTCTCACCGACATCCGCCCCGATGAGCTGGAACTGAAGGTGGCACAGGTGCTCGAAGGTCAGTACCTGACCGAGAACCGCTTCCTGCTCGAGGCCGAGGTGCGCCGCCAGGGCGAGGCCATCGGGCAGGGCGATGCGCTCAACGACGTTGTACTGCACCCCGGCAAGTCGACGCGGATGATCGAGTTCGAGCTGTACATCGATGGCCAGTTCGTCTGCAGCCAGAAGGCCGACGGCCTGATCGTCGCCACCCCGACCGGCTCGACCGCCTACGCACTGTCTGCCGGCGGGCCGATCATGCATCCCAAGCTCGATGCCATCGTGGTGGTGCCGATGTACCCGCACACCCTGTCCAGCCGGCCCATCGTGGTCGACGGCAACAGCGAGCTGAAGGTGGTGGTGTCGCCGGACATGACCATCTACCCGCAGGTCTCCTGCGACGGCCAGAACCACTTCACCTGCGCGCCGGGCGATACCCTGCACGTGGCCAAGAAGGCGCAGAAGCTGCGCCTGATCCATCCGCTGGATCACAATTATTACGAGGTCTGTCGCACCAAGCTCGGCTGGGGTAGCCGTCTCGGAGGGCATGACTGAATGCCCCTCGACCCCGCTCGTGGCTACGACCTGATCGGCGACATCCACGGTTGCGCGCGCACCCTCGAACGCTTGCTCGAGCGCCTGGGTTACAGTCGCCAGAGTGGTACCTGGCGCCATCCCTCGCGCATGGCGATCTTCCTCGGCGATCTGGTCGACCGTGGTCCCGGCATCCGCGAGACCCTGCACCTGGTGCGTGACATGGTCGATGCCGGCCAGGCGCTGTGCATCATGGGCAACCACGAATTCAACGCCCTGGGCTGGAGCACGCCGGCGCCACCCGGTAGCGGTCGTCAGTACGTGCGCGAGCACAGCCCGCGCCACCAGCGCCTGATGCGTGAAACCCTGCAGCAGTTCGAACTCTATCCGCAGGAGTGGCGGGAGTTTCTCGGCTGGTTCTACCAGATGCCGCTGTTTCTCGACGCCGGCGATTTCCGCGTGGTGCATGCCTGCTGGGACGCCGAGCTGATCGCACCGCTCAAGGCGCAATTTCCCGACGGCTGCATCGACGAGCATTTCCTGCAGGCCTCGGCGGTGCCTGGCAGTTTCGCCAACATGGCGCTCGATCGCCTGCTGCGCGGCACCGACATGCGCCTGCCGCACGGCCTGACCCTGACCAGCGGCGACGGTTTTACCCGTTCCTACTTCCGCACCAAGTTCTGGGAAGAGAACCCGCAGACCTATGGCGATATCGTGTTTCAGCCCGATGCCCTGCCGGAGCTGGCGGCGCAGACGCCCCTGACCGAGCTGCAGAAGGACGAGTTGCTGCGCTATGGGGCGCATGAACCGCCGCTGTTCGTCGGTCACTACTGGCGGCGCGGCAAGCCCGCGCCGATCCGGCCCAATCTGGCCTGCCTGGACTACAGCGCGGTGGTCGGCGGCAAGCTGGTGGCCTACCGCCTGGACCGGGAGCAGCGCCTGGAGGCGAGCAAGTTCGTCTGGGTCGATGTCGATCCGCAGGAGGCGCCGCGATGACCGCCGTCGCCGTGCTGCGCCTGCCGCTGGACACCGATCTGAGCGGTTTCGTGGCCTTGCTCAGGCGCCTGGGCGTGCCGCATCGCGTGGCCGAGGAGGGCGGGCAGCAGGTGCTCTGGGTGCCGGGCGAACAGCTGGCCGAGCAGGTACGTGAGCTCTACGCGCGGCATCCCGACGGCGAGGCTGGGGAGCTACTGCCCGAGCCCGTCCAGCCGGCGCGTGAGGGGATGCTCAGGCAATTGCTGGCCAATCCGCTCACGGCCGCCGTGCTGCTGCTGACCTTCGTGGTGTTCGCCGTGACCGCTGCCGGTGAGAACTATGCCGCGATCCGCTGGCTGAGCTTCGTCGACTTTCGCATCGACGGCGAGCACATCTACCTGACCTATCTGGATGCCACCCTGGGCAGCGGTCAATGGTGGCGCCTGATCACGCCGATGCTGATTCACTTCGGCTGGCTGCATCTGGCGATGAACAGCCTGTGGTACTGGGAGCTGGGCCGGCGTATCGAGTTCCGCCAGGGCGCCCTGGGGCTGCTCGGGTTGACCTTGCTGTTCGGCCTGGCGTCGAATTTCGCCCAGTACTGGTGGACGGGACCGTCATTGTTCGGCGGGCTTTCCGGCGTGCTTTACGGCCTGCTCGGGCATTGCTGGATCTACCAGCGCCTGGCACCGAACCCGGCCTATCGTCTGCCGCCGGGCGTGCTGGTGATGATGCTGGCCTGGCTGCTGATCTGCATGACCGGCATTTTCGAGCTGTTGCAGTTCGGCGCCATCGCCAACGCCGCACATGTCGGCGGCTTGCTCACCGGCTGCCTGACCGGGTTGCTTGGCGGTATGCTGGCCCGACGAACGATTTAAAGCCTGTGAGGCGGGTGAAACCCGCCATCGCGGCATTTTGGCGGGTTTCATCCGCCCTACGATTTACTTGGAGACCTTTATGTCGTCCTTTCTCGAAGCGATCGAAAACATCACCCCGGAAATCTACGAGAGCCTCAAGCTGGCCGTGGAAATCGGCAAGTGGCCCGATGGCCGCAAGTTGACCCAGGAGCAGAAAGAGCTGAGCCTGCAGGCGATGATCGCCTGGGAAATGCAGAACCTGCCGGAAGAAGAGCGCACCGGCTATATGGGCCCGCAGGAGTGCAAGTCCAAGTCCGAGCCGGTGCCGAACCTGCTGTTCAAGTCCACGGATACCCTGCACTGATGAGCGAGCTGGGACGTGGCTCGCTGAGCAAGATGAAGGCGCGGCTGGACGCGCCGGTGCAGTACGCCTTCCGCCTGGGCGATGAGGAGGTGCCGGTCAACCCGCTGGTGGGCAAGCACCTGCGCCTGGAATACCTCGGCGCCATTCATTGCACGCACTGCGGGCGCAGAACCAAGACCAGTTTCAGCCAGGGCTACTGCTACCCCTGCATGCAGAAGCTGGCGCAATGCGATATCTGCATCATGAGCCCGGAGAAGTGCCATTTCGATCAGGGCACCTGCCGCGAACCGAGCTGGGGCGAGCAGTTCTGCATGACCGATCATGTCGTGTACCTGGCCAACTCCAGCGGCGTGAAGGTGGGCATCACTCGTGCCAGCCAGGTGCCGACGCGCTGGATCGACCAGGGCGCGACCCAGGCCTTGCCGATCCTGCGTGTGGCCACCCGGCAGCAGTCCGGTTTCGTCGAGGACCTGTTGCGCAGCCAGGTGGCGGACAAGACCAACTGGCGCGCGCTGCTCAAGGGCGATGCCGTACCGGTCGACCTGCTGGCGATTCGCGAGCAACTGTTTGCCAGTTGTGCCGCGGGCATCACCGAACTGCAGCAGCGTTTCGGCCTGCAAGCCGTCCAGCCGCTGAGCGCCGCTGAAGTGCTGGAGATTCGTTACCCCATCGCGGCCTACCCGGCCAAGATCACCAGCTTCAATCTGGACAAGCAGCCCCTGGCGGAGGGTACCCTGCTCGGTATCAAGGGCCAGTACCTGATGTTCGACACCGGCGTGATCAATATCCGCAAGTACACCGCCTATCAGTTGGCCATCCACGAGATCGCCGCCTGACACCCGATTGCCACCGGCGCCCGGCGCGCCGCAGACGAGAGGCCAAGAGCCATGCGCACCGAACAATCCAAGACCGTCTATCTGAAGGACTATCAGGTTCCCGATTACCTGATCGACGAAACCCACCTGACCTTCGAGCTGTTCGAGGATCACAGCCTGGTGCATGCGCAGCTGGTCATGCGTCGCAACCCCGAAGCTGGCGCCGGCCTGCCCAAGCTGGTGCTCGATGGCCAGCAACTGGAGCTGTTGGAACTCAAGCTCGACGACCGTGAGCTGGGGGCGGCCGATTACACCCTGACCGACAGCCACCTGACCCTGCAGCCGACCCAGGAGCGCTTCGTGGTCGACAGCAGCGTGCGCATTCACCCGGAGAGCAACACCGCGCTGGAAGGCCTGTACAAGTCCGGCAAGATGTTCTGCACCCAGTGCGAGGCCGAGGGCTTTCGCAAGATCACCTTCTACCTCGACCGCCCGGACGTGATGAGCAAGTTCACCACCACGGTCAGCGCCGAGCAGCATGCCTACCCGGTGCTGCTGTCCAACGGCAATCCGATTGCCAGCGGTTCGGAAGAGGGCGGCCGTCATTGGGCGACCTGGGAAGACCCGTTCAAGAAGCCGGCCTATCTGTTCGCCCTGGTCGCCGGTGACCTCTGGTGTGTCGAAGACAGCTTTACCACCATGAGCAGTCGCGAAGTGGCGCTGCGCATCTACGTCGAGCCGGAGAACATCGACAAGGTGCAGCACGCCATGGACAGCCTCAAGCGCTCGATGAAATGGGACGAGGAGGTCTATGGCCGTGAGTACGACCTGGACATCTTCATGATCGTCGCGGTCAACGACTTCAACATGGGCGCCATGGAGAACAAGGGTCTCAACATTTTCAACTCCAGCTGCGTGCTGGCCAAGGCCGAGACCGCTACCGATGCCGCGCACCAGCGCGTCGAGGCGGTGGTGGCGCACGAGTACTTCCACAACTGGTCGGGCAATCGCGTGACCTGCCGCGACTGGTTCCAGCTGTCGCTCAAGGAAGGCTTCACCGTGTTCCGCGACAGCGAGTTCTCCGCCGATACCCACTCGCGCACCGTCAAACGCATCGAGGACGTTGCCTACCTGCGTACCCATCAGTTCGCCGAGGACGCCGGCCCAATGGCCCATCCGGTGCGCCCGGACGCGTACATGGAAATCTCCAACTTCTACACCCTGACTATCTACGAGAAGGGTTCGGAAGTGCTGCGCATGATTCACACCCTGCTCGGGCCGGAACTGTTCCGCAAGGGCTCGGACCTGTACTTCGAGCGCCACGACGGCCAGGCCGTGACCTGCGACGATTTCGTCAAGGCCATGGAGGATGCCAGTGGCATCGACCTGACCCAGTTCAAGCGCTGGTACACCCAGGCCGGCACGCCGCGCCTGGAGGTAAGCGAGGCTTATGACGCCGCCGCGCAGACCTACAGCCTGACCTTCCGCCAGAGCTGCCCGGCCACGCCGGGGCAGAACGAGAAGCTGCCGTTCGTGATTCCCGTGGCGCTCGGCCTGCTCGATGCCCAAGGCAATGAGCTGCCGCTGCGCCTGCAGGGCGAAGGCGCGGCGCAGGGCACCAGTCGCGTGTTGTCGGTGATCGAAGCCGAGCAGACTTTCACCTTCGCAAGCATCGCCGAGAAGCCGCTGCCGTCGCTGCTGCGCGGCTTCAGTGCGCCGGTCAAGCTGCACTTCCCCTATGACCGCGATCAGCTGATGTTCCTCATGCAGCACGACAGCGATGGTTTCAATCGCTGGGAGGCGGGCCAGCAGCTATCGGTACAGGTGCTGCAGGAGCTGATCGGCCAGCACCAGCGCGGCGAGGCTTTGGTGCTGGATCAGCGCCTGGTCACCGCGCTGCGTACCCTGCTCGAAGACGAGTCGCTGGATCAGGCCATGGTCGCCGAGATGCTTTCGCTGCCGGGCGAGGCGTATCTGACCGAGATCAGCGAAGTGGCCGATGTCGAAGCCATCCACGCCGCACGCGAGTTCGCCCGCAAGGAGTTGGCTAGCGCGCTGTTCGCCCCGCTGTGGGCGCGCTACCAGACCAACCGCGAAGTCTCCAAAGCCACGCCTTACGTGGCCGAGGCGGCGCACTTCGCCCGTCGCAGCCTGCAGAACATCGCGCTGTCCTATCTGATGCTCAGCGAGAAAGCCGAAGTGCTGGCGGCCTGCGTCGAGCAGTTCGAAAACGCCGACAACATGACCGAGCGTCTGGCGGCCCTGGCCGTGCTGGTCAACTCGCCGTTCCAGGACGAGCAGGGCAAGGCCCTGGCCATGTTCGCCGACTACTTCAAGGACGATGCCCTGGTCATGGATCAGTGGTTCAGCGTGCAGGCCGGCTGCCCGCTGCCCGGCGGTCTGGAGCGCGTGCACGCGCTGATGCAGCACGAGGCCTTCACCCTGAAGAACCCGAACAAGGTGCGCGCGCTGATCGGCGCCTTCGCCAACCAGAACCTGATCAACTTTCACCGCGCGGACGGGGCGGGCTACCGCTTTCTCGCCGATCAGGTGATCACCCTCAACGCCCTCAACCCGCAGATCGCCTCGCGCCTGCTGGCGCCGCTGACCCGCTGGCGCAAGTACGGCGACGCCCGCCAGGCGCTGATGAAGGCCGAGCTGGAGCGCATCCTCGCCTCCGGTGAGCTGTCCAGCGACGTCTATGAGGTAGTGAGCAAAAGCCTCGCCTAAGACGGGTTCTGCTCTCGAAAAAGTGTTACCGGTCTCTGGCGGGTAACACTTTTTTGTTACCCAATGAAATATGCCTGCAGTTCTTTATGCGCTTGCACACTTAGATTCGGGCTTCGCTGCTTGACAGCGAGACGATCTTCGTCGCTCCGCTGCGCTGCAATGGGCATGCAGAGCGACATAAAGCGTCGGATCGTAGGACAAGATGCGCCATTTTTTCTGACGCATTGGTCAATGGCTGATCAGTCACGAAAAGAAACCGGCCAACAGCTCTCCCAAGCCTGTTTGCGCTGATACACCTGTTTGAATTGGCACCATGGTTGCAAAGCCGAGCAGGATTTAGCCGCGGGTAAGTGCTCATCAGTCATTGCACATCCGCAGCAAATAAAAACAGAAGCCGTCGCCAGTACGGCACATCGCGCCCCGGCATAGGGGATCGCCCAAAAGAATGATCTGTCCTCGGAGTAATGTCTCGATGGAAATTAAGTCCCGCAAGCCCGTTCTGCGTTTTGCACCGGCCAAGGCCGGCTATGCGTTGGCTGGCGTTCTGCCTTTGCTGGTTGCCGCTCAGGCCCAGGCGGTGGAGTTCAGCTTCGCCGATAACGAAATCACCGGTTCCATCGACACTACCGTTTCCTACGGCCAGCTGTGGCGCGTGCAGGGTCAGGACAAGACCAACAACGATATCAACACCAACGACGGCAACCGTAACTTCGATACCGGCCTGGTTTCCGAAGTATTCAAGATCACCACCGATCTGGAAGCCTCCTACCAGAACTACGGTGTATTCATCCGCGGTACCGCTTTCTATGACACTCAGATCATGGACAAGCGCAATAACTACTACGACAACAACACCCCGGCGCAGCCGAGCCAGAGCTTCCCGCGCGACAACAGCTTCACCTACGAGACACGTCACAAGGCCGGCCGTGATGCGCAGATCCTCGACGCCTATGTCTATGGCAACTGGGACGTGGCCGATATGCCGGTTTCCGGTCGCCTGGGTAAGCAGGTGTTCAACTGGGGTGAGGGTCTGTTCTACCGCGGCGGCGTGAATACCACCAACCCGGTCGACGCCGCCAAGTTCCGCCTGCCGGGCTCGGAAGTGAAGGAAGTGCTGGTGCCGGTTGAAGCCCTGAGCTTCAACATCGGCCTGACTGACAACCTGTCCATGGAAACCTTCTATCAGTTCAACTGGAAGGAAACGGCGATCGACCCGGTGGGCACCTATTTCTCCGAGACCGATCTGTTTGCCGATGGTGGTAATACCGCCTACACAACGGTAGGCGCGCTATCCAATCCGTTGTTCCAGTCGCTCTATCCCACCCTGGCAGGTTCCAATTTCGCCGGTCTGCAGGGCACCGATTATCTGGACAGCAACGGCGTTATCAAGGTGGCCAGTGTCGGCTCCGACATCAACGCCAAGAACGATGGCCAGTTCGGCATTGCATTCCGCTATATCGCCGAGGAACTGAACTCCACAGAGTTCGGCTTCTATTTCGTCAACTACCACGCGAAGGAACCTACCATCTACGCCGATATCAACTCCACTTATGCGGGGTTGAACATTGACCAACTGGCGGGGCTGGGTGGTTTCGCCTCTTACGACCAGCTGGTGCAGGCCGCCGCTGGCAATGCCGCCGCCGCTCAGGTGCTCGGCCTCGTCAACGGTGCCGCCGCGGTAGACGTAGCCAACCAGGTCAACGCCCGCCGCGAGTATGCCGAAGATATCCGCATGTACGGCATGAGCTTCAACACCACGGTCGGCGAGGCCTCGGTGTTCGGTGAGCTGTCCTACCGTCCTAATCTGCCAATCGGTATCGCCACCACCAACGATCTGCTCGGTGATCTGCTTGGTCAGGCGGCCTATCTGGCCGACGGTCGTCAGGTCAACATCGGCGGTCAACTGGTCGATATCAATGATCAAATCCACAACTCCGAGCGGGTCGAGGCCTTCAACACCTCGCTGGGCACCATTTACAACTTCGGCCCCTCGTTCGGTTTCGACTCGTTGTTCGGTGTAGCCGAGCTGGGTTCGGAGCACATTCGGGGCAGCAGCCTGCAATACACCGCTTACGATGGCAGTCGCCGCTATTACTCCGGCCGCGGCAATGGCTCCTACGTCTCCGGCTACGACCGCGACGACCAGATCAACAAGAACGCCTACGGCTACACCCTGGTGCTGTCCGGTACCTGGAACGACGTCTACGCCGGCGTGAACCTGTCGCCGTTCGCCGTGTTCAAGCATGACTTCGAAGGCAACTCGCACCAGACCGGCAACTTCATCGAAGGACGCAAGGCCTACACCCTGGGTATGCGCGCCAGCTACCTGAACAGCCTGGAAGCCGAGATCCAGTACACCGAGTTCTACGGCGCTGGCCAGAACAACGGCGCGCGTGATCGCGACAACATCGGCGTCAACGTCAAGTACTCGTTCTAATACCCATAACCAGAAAAAACGCCGGGCGCCGTTGGGCGCCCGGTCAGACTCTTCACGGAGAATTACCCATGCTGAACAAGCACAGGCTGATGGCCGTAGCCGTTGCGCTGGCGTTTTCCGCCGGTTCCGCGCTGGCTGCCGTTTCCCCGCAGGAAGCCGCCAAACTCGGCGATACCCTGACTCCCTTCGGTGCCGAGAAGGCCGGCAACGCGGCCGGCACCATCCCGGCCTGGACCGGTGGCATCACCCAGGCGCCGGCCGGCTACACCCGCTCGGGCCAGCACCACGTCAACCCGTTCCCGGAAGACAAGCCGCTGTTCACCATCACCGCGGCCAACCTGAGTCAGTACGAGGCCAACCTGACCCCGGGTCAGATCGCCATGTTCAAGGCCTATCCGGAAACCTATCAGATGCCGGTGTACCAGACCCGCCGCTCCGGCTCCGCGCCGCAGTGGGTCTATGACAACACCATCAAGAACGCCACCAGCGCCAAGCTGGCCGATGGCGGCAACGGTTTCACCAACGCCTATGGCGGCATTCCGTTCCCGATTCCGCAGAACGGCGTCGAGGCTCTGTGGAACCACATCGCCCGCTACCGCGGCACCTACATCGTGCGTCGTGCATCGGAAGTAGCCGTGCAGCGCAACGGTTCCTACTCGCTGGTCACCTCGCAGCAGGAGGCCATGTTCAAGTACTACGTGCAGAACGGCTCCTTCGCCGACCTGAACAACATCATGTTCTACTACCTGTCGTTCACCACCAGCCCGGCACGTCTGGCCGGTGGCGCGACCCTGGTTCACGAGACCCTGGATCAGGTCAAGGAGCCGCGTCAGGCCTGGGGCTACAACGCCGGTCAACGTCGCGTGCGTCGTGCGCCGAACCTGGCCTACGACACGCCGATCGCCGCCGCCGACGGTCTGCGCACCGCCGACGACACCGACATGTTCAACGGTGCTCCGGATCGCTACGAGTGGAAGCTGGTAGGCAAGAAGGAAATCTACATCCCGTACAACAACTACAAGGTCACCAGCCCCGACGTTAAGTACAAGGACCTGCTGCAGGTCGGCCACCTGAACCCGGCCCTGACCCGTAACGAGCTGCACCGCGTCTGGGTGGTGGAAGGCACGCTGAAGTCCGGCGCTCGCCATATCTATTCCAAGCGTACCCTGTTCCTCGATGAGGACAGCTGGCAGGCCGCCGTGGTCGATCAGTACGATGGTCGTGGCGAGCTGTGGCGCGTCTCCATCGCCTACCTGAAGAACTACTACGATCTGCCGACCACCTGGTCCGCACTCGACGTGTTCCACGATCTGCAGGCGCGTCGCTACCACGTGCAGAACCTGGATAACGAAGAGAGCAACACCATCGACTTCGGTCAGGCGATTCCGGACGACGGCTACTTCAAGCCGGCAGCCCTGCGTCGTCGCGGCACGCGATAATAGTCGTGTAGTCGTATGCGAAGGCCGCTACAGTAGTAGCGGCCTTTTTTGCATCAGCTGGACGAATAGGCTTCTATAACGCGGGTTCTGCCTTAACAAAACATAACGTCGCGCCAATTGTCAGGGCTTTCCGAAGCTCGCTAGGATGGGCGGAATAAGTAGCACCGCCTATAACAAGAAAGGGGGAAGGTATATGAGTGAGCCCGTCATGCGGCGCACCCAGTCCGGTCTGGCGTCCACCGTGGCGCGCAAACCGGCGCTCCGTGTCCATTCGCCGCTGGCTAAAGCGCTCTCGCTGTGCAGTGTGCTTTCCATTCTGGTTCTTGCTGCCGCACCCTTGCAGGCCGAGACCTCGGCTCCAGAAGCGGGTTATGCCATCGAGTCGCCCAAGGCCGTGCACAGCCTGCTGCTCGATGTGGTCAACACCGGCGAGCGCCTGGTTGCCGTCGGTGACCGTGGCCATGTCCTCTATTCCGACGATCAGGGTCAGAGCTGGCAGCAGGCCAAGGTGCCGACCCGGCAGATGCTGACCTCCCTGTTTTTCGTCGATGCCCTGCATGGCTGGGTGGTCGGTCACGACGCGCAGATTCTCGCGACCACCGATGGCGGCAAGACCTGGACCAAGCAGTTCGAGGACCTCGAGCGCGAAGCGCCGCTGCTGGACGTCTGGTTCAAGGATCTTCAGACCGGTTACGCCGTGGGCGCCTATGGCGCACTGCTGGAAACCACAGATGGCGGTGCCAACTGGGAAGACGTCAGCGACCGTCTCGACAACGAAGACGCCTATCACCTCAATGCCATCACCGCGGTGAAGGAGACCGGCCTGTTCATCGTCGGCGAACTGGGCGGCATGTTCCGTTCGCGCGATTGGGGCCAAACCTGGGAAGCGGTGGAGGACAAGCCCTACGAGGGCTCGCTGTTCGGCGCCCTGGGTACGGACGAGGCCGGCACGCTGCTGGTTTACGGCCTGCGTGGCCACCTGTTCCGCTCCACCGATTTCGGTGACAGCTGGCAGCAGATCTCCCTCAACACACCGAACAATGGTCCGCTGGAGTTCGGCCTGGCCGATGGCACCCTGCTGCGTGACGGCAGCGTCGCCGTGGTCGGCCATGGCGGCACCGTGCTGCGCAGCACGGATCACGGTCAGAGCTTCAGTCTGATCAATCGTCCCGACCGCCTCTCGCTGGCCGGGGTAACTGCACTGGATAACGGCAACCTGATCCTGGTGGGGCAGGGCGGCGTTCACCTCGCCGCCTCGACTGGCGCCGATCTGGGCCAACAATAACAAGCCGGGAGCCTTTGCATGACCAAGCATCAACACAAGCCTGCCTCCTTTCTCGAGCGGCTGATTTTCAACAATCGCCCGGCGGTGATCCTGATCTGCCTGCTGATCAGCATCTTCCTGTTCTACCAGGCTGCCCAGGTACGCCCGCAGACCAGCTTCGAGAAGATGATTCCGCTGGGCCACCCCTACATCCAGAAGATGCTCGAGCACCGCAACGACCTGTCCAACCTGGGCAATACCGTGCGGATTTCGGTGGAGGCCACCGAGGGCGACATCTTCAGCAAGGAATACATGGAGACCCTACGTCAGGTTCATGACGAGGTGTTCTACATCCCCGGCGTCGACCGTTCCGGTCTCAAGTCGCTGTGGAGCCCGAGCGTACGCTGGACCGAAGTGACCGAAGAGGGCTTCGCCGGTGGCGAGGTGATTCCGCAGACCTACGACGGTTCCGCCGACAGCCTGGAAGACCTACGCAGCAACATCCTCAAGTCCGGCCAGATCGGCCGTCTGGTAGCGAACAACTTCAAGTCCAGCATCGTCGACGTGCCGCTGCTGGAGTCCTATCCGGACCCGGAAGATCAGAGCAAGCTGATCAAGCTGGACTACCAGAAGTTCTCCCACGAGCTGGAAGAGAAGATTCGCGAGAAGTACGAGGCGCAGAATCCTAACGTCAAGGTGCACATCATCGGCTTTGCCAAGAAGGTCGGCGACCTGATCGATGGCCTGGTGGGCGTGGCGCTGTTCTTCGCCGTCGCCATCGGCATCACCTTCGTGCTGCTGCTGTGGTTCACCCACTGCTTCAAGAGCACCCTGGCCGTGGTGATCACCACCCTGATCGCGGTGATCTGGCAGCTCGGCCTGCTGCACACCCTGGGCTTCGGTCTCGATCCCTATTCGATGCTGGTGCCGTTCCTGGTGTTCGCCATCGGTATCTCCCACGGGGTACAGAAGATCAACGGCATCGCCATGGCCTCGGGCGAGGCGACCGACGCGCTCTCCGCTGCGCGCATGGCCTTCCGTCAGCTGTTCATCCCCGGCCTGGTGGCGCTGCTGTCCGACGCCGTGGGTTTCGTCACCCTGCTGCTGATCGACATCGGCGTGATTCGCGAGCTGGCCATCGGCGCCTCGATGGGCGTGGCGGTGATCATCCTCACCAACCTGATTCTGCTGCCTGTACTGATTTCCTACATCGGCATCGGCAAGCGTGCGGTGAAGAAGAGTCGTGAGGAGGCTGCCAAGGATCATCCGATCTGGCGCGCCATTTCCAACTTCGCTCACCCGATGGTGGCACCGATCTCCGTGGTCATCGCTGTCGTGGCGCTGGCTGGTGGCGTCTGGTATGGACAGAACCTGAAGATCGGCGATCTCGACCAGGGCGCTCCCGAGCTGCATCCGGATTCGCGCTACAACCTGGACAACGACTTCGTCATCCGCAACTACTCGACCAGTTCCGACGTGCTGGTGGTGATGATCAAGACCGGCCCCGAGGGCTGCTCCACCTATGACAGCCTGGCCGCGATGGACGAGCTGATGTGGAAGATGGAGAACACCGAGGGCGTGCAGTCGGCCATCTCCATGGTTACCGTGTCCAAGCAGGTGATCAAGGGCATGAACGAGGGCAACCTGAAATGGGAAACCCTGTCGCGCAACCAGGACGTG
This sequence comes from Pseudomonas sp. GD04158, assembly GCF_029834875.1. NCBI lineage: Bacteria > Pseudomonadati > Pseudomonadota > Gammaproteobacteria > Pseudomonadales > Pseudomonadaceae > Pseudomonas > Pseudomonas sp. GD04158. The sequence goes on from NZ_JAODYT010000071.1 coordinate 14,175, forward strand.
CTGAACAACTCCATCGCCCGTGCCGAAGGCCTGTACAACGCCGACTGCTCGGTGGCACCGGTGCTGGTGTTCCTCGAGGATCACAAGGCCGAGACCCTGTCGCGCGCGGTAGCCGCGGCCGAGGAGTTCGCCGCGCAGCACAACACCGACGAGCTGCAGGTGGTGCTGGCGGCCGGTAACGCCGGTATCGAGGCGGCCACCAACGAGGTGATCGCCGCGTCCGAGACCACCATGCTGATCGCCGTGTATGCCGCGGTGAGCATCATGTGCCTGCTGACCTTCCGTTCGCTGGCCGCGACCCTGTGCGTGATCCTGCCGCTGGTGTTGACCTCGGTGCTGGGCAACGCGCTGATGGCCTTCATGGGCATCGGCGTGAAGGTCGCCACCCTGCCGGTGATCGCCCTGGGCGTGGGTATCGGTGTGGACTACGGCATCTACATCTACAGCCGTCTGGAGACTTACCTGCGTCAGGGGCTGTCGCTGCAGGACGCCTACTACGAGACGCTCAAGTCCACCGGTAAGGCGGTGCTGTTCACCGGCGTCTGCCTGGCCATCGGCGTGGCGACCTGGATCTTCTCGGCGATCAAGTTCCAGGCCGACATGGGCCTGATGCTGACCTTCATGTTCCTCTGGAACATGATCGGCGCGATCTGGCTGCTGCCGGCCCTGGCCCGCTTCCTGATCAACCCGGAGAAGCTGCGCGCCAAGGCCTGATGCCCTTTGCGTAAAACGAGAACCGCGGCCGAGTGCCGCGGTTTTTGTTTTATGGCTTTGGCGCTGACGAGAAGGCCTCGCTGTCGCGGCAGTCGGTGCGCACGGCGCACCCTACCCAGGTCGCATCTCCCTCCGCGTGGGGTGCGCCATACGCATCGGGCATATGCAAGCCAACGGAATGGGGGCAGGTTGTTTCGTTGGCCGTTCCTGCCCGATCCAGTCCGTAGCCCGGATAAACTCCGGGGCTCTGTCCCGGCGACTGAATGCGCGGTTACCGGCCAGGGCGGATGATCGGTTGCCGAGCATGGCAGAGCGCGAACAGTGCCGGCATGGCCAATTGGGCGGTGCGCGCGGCGCACCCTACGGGACGCCTATCAGCGTGGATAGAGCGGTGGTAGCGCGCCATTTTCCTGTGGCGTACTGCTCGGCTCCTGGGCGGCCGGCAGGTTGCGGATCGCCTTCCACAGTTCCTCGCCCTGCCATTGCTGGCCCACTTCGCTGTACAGCGCGCCGTTGAGGCCGTCCAGCGCATCCGACAGCGGCACGTAGCGCGCTGCCATGTCGGCCAGGGTCTCGGGTTGCTGGCGTGCCCAGGCGTCCAGAGCATGTCGAGTGGCCTGGGCATCGCCGGTCTGGCAGGCACGCTTGATGTCGTCGAGCAGGGTGCGCGGGCTGGGCCCGCTCTGCGCGGCACGCTGGATCGCCGGTTGCCGGCGGGCGTGCCACCACAGGCCGAAGCCGAGCAGGGTGCTCAGGCTGAGCAGGGCGCACGCCAGCTGCCAGGGCCACAGCTCCGGACCCTCGATCACCTGAGTCGTCACCATCGGCGTGTTGGGCTGTTCCTCGTTCTGCAGTTGCGGGTTCTCCGCGACCTGCAGGGTGCGCGCCGACAGGGTGGTGCGCTCCAGACTGTCGGTCTGGGTGTTCCACCACACCACTTCGAGCGGCGGCAGGTCGAAGCTGCCGCTGCGGCTGGGCACCAGTGCCTCGCGTTCCTCGCGCGTGCCGATGACGCCGTTTTCGCTCTTCTGATCGCTCAGTTGCGGCTGGTCGGGATACCGGCGCAGCCCTTCCACCTGGGTGGCCGGTAGCGGTGGCAGCTGCGCACTGGAGAGGCCGTCGACCTTGAGAATGAGGCGGCGGGTCAGCGAGTCGCCGACCTGGCTCTGCTCCGGTTGCGGATTCCAGGTTTCCGCCAGGCCCAGGGCGCGAGCCGGCAACCAGGGGGCGTCGGCGGGGTAGTCGGCGGGTTTGGCCTTGACCTGCAGGGGGATGTCCGGCGACTTCACTCGCGACACTCGACCCGAACGGGGGCCGAAGGGCAGGAAATCGCTGCCGCCGGAACGGTCGACCAGGGTGGCGCTGAACGTCTGGCCGGGAATGACCAGCTCACCGCTGCGCTGCGGGTAGATGGCGTACTGCAGTTCGATCACGCCGTGACGCACGCCGCCGATGCTTTTCTCGTAGGTGCGCGGCTCGCCGAGTTGCTCGATGCGCGCATCCTTCATCTGCAGCGGGGTCAGGCTGTTGTCGTCATACATCGAGACCGAATGGTAGATGCGCAGGGTCAGTACGGCCTGGGCCTGCACGTAGACACTGTCCTGATCGAGGCTGGCGTCGATGAACACCGGGGCCAGCTTCTCGCCGTTGCCGCGCTCGCCGGCCGCCTCGACCTGCAGCGTGATCGGCAGGGTTTCGGCGTCTTCCAGGCGAATCGGCGGAATCACCACCTCGCCACTGCGCCTGGGCTGCAGTGTCAGCATCCAGCGCGTGCTGGCGCGCGGCGTATCGCCGATGCTGCTGAGGCGATTGACCTGACGGCTGCCGACGATCTCGAAGTGCTCGTCCAGGGGGCTCAGGTCGGGGCGGCCGAAGCGGGTGGGGTCGGTCGATTCGAGGGTCAGCACCACGGTCTCGCCCTCGCTGAGACGGGTGCGGTCGACGCTGGCGAAGAAGGCCTCGGCGCTGGCCTGGCCCGCGACCAGTAGGAGAAGCAGGATGGCGAGACGCTTCATCGATTTGGGTCCTGACGCTGTTGCTGTTCGTACCAGAATTTGCGCCGCAGCAGCTCGCCCGGATCGTCCGGGATCTGCCGCAGCCATTGCTCCAGGGCCTGGCGACGTTCGTCGGCGCTGCCCAGGTCGGCTTCGCCGCGTGGGCGTTCGAGCACCTCGCTGTCGTTCGCCGGCTGCGGCTCGCCGGTCTGGGGCAACGTTTGCGCGGCGCTGTCGTTGCCGTTATCGGCGCTTTGCGCTTCGTCACCGCCCGCCGGCTCACCCGGTTTGCTCGGCTGCGCCGGTTGGCCTGGCTGGGGCTCGTTGCCCTGGCTGGCTGGAGATTCGTTGGCCGCGTCGGATTCGCCGTCCTGTTCCGCCTGCTGCGCCTGGTCGCTGTCGGCCGAGCTCTGCTGCTGTTCGCGTTGGCGCAGCGCCTCTTCGACCAGGGCCTTGTTGTGCTGTGCGGCGCTCAGGTCGGGCTGGCGTTCCAGCGCCTGCTCGAAGGCGTCCAGCGCCGCCTCCAGTTCGCCGGCCTTGGCCAGCGCGTTGCCGCGGTTGTAGTGATCCGCGGCGCTGTCGCCCTGGGCGAAGCGCTCGGCCGCGGCGGCGTAATCGCCGGACTCGTACAGTGCCGTGCCCTGCCATTGGCGGTCGTGGAAACGCTGCGCCGCCTCGGCGGGGCGCTGCGCGTCGAGCAGGCGCTGGCCCTGCTGGTCCGGGCGCAGCCAGAGATCGTCGAAGCTGAACGCGTGGCTGGCCTGCGGCGGCAACATCAGCAGCAGCGGCAGGCAGAACAGCCAGCCACGGCGCCCGGCAAGGGCGGCCAGCAACAGCAGCGGCAGGAGCAACCAATAGCCCTGATCGATCTGGGCATCGAGCTGGGTCGGCTCTCCCGCGGCACGCAGCGCCTGCGGACTGTCGAGCAGGCCGAGGCGGCGCAGGTCCTCGTCATCCAGGCGCATCGATGCGTAGCGCCCGGCATGCGCCTCGGCGGTCTCACGCAGGCCGCGGGCATCGAGGCGGGGAATCAGGATGGCGCCGCGCTCGTCCTTGAGAAAGCTGCCGTCTTCCTGCACCACCGGCGCGCCTTCGCGGCTGCCGACACCGAGGATGAGCAGCGGCACCGTGCGTTTCTCCAGTGCCTGGCGGATGCCGCTGCGCTCCTGCTCGTCCAGCGCGCTGGTGATCAGCAGCAGACGTCCCTGACCCAGCTGCGCCTGATCCAGCAGTTGCAGGGCGCGGACCACAGCCAGATCGGCGCGGCGGCCCGGTTCGGGCATCAGGGACGGCTTGAGCGCTTCGAGCAGGTTGCTGCTGGTGGCCAGGTCGTCGGACAGCGGCACCAGGCCATGGGCGCTGCCGGCGTAGACGATGATCGCGGTCTGCGCGTCGCGCCGGGCTTCGAGCAGGTCGAGCAGCTTGCGCCGCGCCTGCTCCAGGCGATTGGGCGGGCCGTCGGTAGCGAGCATCTGCGGGGTCAGTTCCAGCAGCACCAGCAGCGGGTCGGCCGGCTTCTGGTTGCTCTGCTCGACGCGCTGCCAGCTGGGGCCGAGCAGGGCCAGCAGCGCCAGTGCCCAGGCCAGACCGAGGGCGAGCCAGGGCAGCTTGCTGGTGCGGCCGCTACCGCCCTTGAGCAGGGTCTGGTGAAAGGCTTCCGGCAGCAGCAGCTGCCAGCGCCCGCTCTGCCGCTTGCGGTGCCACAGCCGCCAGAGCAGCCAGGCCAGCAGGGGCACCAGCGCCAGCCACAGCGGGCGCAGCCAGTCCGGCCAGAGCAGGCTCATGCGCGCCTCCGCAGGCGCAGGGGCAGATCGGGCCAGAGCGTACGACCTGCCAGCACCACCGAACCGAGCAGCGCCAGGGCCAGCGGCCAGGCATACAGGGCCTTGGCCGGACGGGCCAGGGTGGGCTGCTGGGCGACCGGCTCGAGACGATCCAGGGTCAGCTCGATCTGGGTCAGCTCGGCCTGATTGCGCGCGCGAAAGTACTCGCCGCCGGTGGCCTCGGCGATGGCGCGCAGGCTGGTTTCGTCCAGGTCCAGCGCGCTGAAGCCGAAGGCTCCGAGCACACCGCTCTGGCGAGGGTCGGCGCCGATGCCGATGGCATAGATGCGCACACCTTCCTCGGCCGCCAGTTGCGCGGCGACCATCGGGTCGATCTCGCCGCCGTTGTTGGCACCATCGGTGATCAGCACCAGCACGCGGCTCTGCGCCGGGCGCTGGCGCAGGCGCTTGACCGCCAGGCCGATGGCATCGCCGATGGCGGTGTTCTTGCCGGCGATGCCGATCATGGCTTCGTCCAGCCAGGTGCGCACGGTGTGGCGGTCGAAGGTCAAGGGCGCCTGCAGATAGGCCTGGCTGCCGAACAGGATCAGGCCGACCCGATCGCCCCGGCGGTCCTCGATGAAGTCACCGAGCAGGCGTTTGACCAGTTCCAGGCGACTGATCGGCTGCTCGTCCCAGTGCATGTCTTCGTAGGCCATGGAGCCGGAGACATCCACCGCCAGTAGCAGGTCACGGCCGCTGGCCGGCAGCGGCAGCGGTTCACCGACCCATTGCGGGCGGGCCGCGGCGCACAGCAGCAGGAGCCAGAGCAGGGCCAGCGGTGCCTGCTGGCGCCAGCTCGGCAGGCCGGCGCGGGCACGGCGTCCACTGAGCGCCTGCAATTCGTCGAGGAAGCTGACGCGCAGCGCCGCATCACCGCTGTCGGCCGGCGGCAACAGCAGGCGCAGCAGCCAGGGCAGCGGTGCGAGCAGGAAGATCCACGGCCAGGCGAGCTCAAACATGCTTGCGAATCCAGATGGCGATGGCCTGGTCGAGCTCGCCTATGGCCTTGTCGCTGAGAGTGCACTGCGGCTTGTAGGCGCCTTCCACCAGGATCATCCAGCGCGTCAGGCCGGCCGCCGGGCAGCGGTTGTCGAGAAAGGCCAGCCAGGCGCGGCTGCTCAGCACATGGCTATGGCTATCCGGGTAGCGCTCGCGGCACAGGCGCTTGAGCAGCGCGTTGATCTGCTGCAGCCAGGGGCCGGCCGCGGCGCCGTCGTAGGGTTTGCGCAACTGCGCCAGCTCCTGCAGGGCGGCCTGGCGCAGCGGGTCGAGGGGCTGTTCGACAACCACCTTGCGCTGTCGCCGACGCCAGCGTCGCAGCAGATGCCAGAGCCCCCAGCCGAGCAGGGGCAGCAGCACGGCAAGCAGCCACCAGCCCGGTGCGGGCGGCCACCAGAGCACGGGCGGCGGATCGATCGGCGGCAGCAGCTGGTCGATGGGGTTCATACCACCTTCCTCGGCCGCAGTGCGCTGAGCTGTTCCTGCAGCTGCTCGACCAGCTCGGCCTGGGTGCTCAGCGGCAGCAGCGGCACGCCGAGTTTCTGCGCCAGGCGCTGCCAGCGCGCTTCGCGTGCCTGCGCCTGGGCGCGGTAGGCCTGGCGCAGATCGCCGTTATGGCTGTCGAGCTCCAGCTGCGCGTCGGCCTGGGTGAAGCGCAGCAGGCCGGCGGCAGGCAGGGCGTGGTCGAGCGGGTCGGACAAGGGCAGCAGCAGCAGATCGATATGCCGCGCGAGCAGGGTCAGTTGTTGCTCGGCGTTGTCGCTCAGCGCGCGTTCGTCGCACAGCACGATCACCA
>NZ_JAODYT010000072.1:0-19416 GCF_029834875.1 Pseudomonas sp. GD04158
AAGCTGGCCTGGCGCACGATGCCCTCGCGCGTCCATTCGGCGAATTCCACTTCGCCGACCAGCTGCGGCTCGACCCAGCTGACGCCGCGGGCCTGTGCTGCGGTCAGCTTGTGCGCCAGCGGCGAATCCTCGCGTGCCAGCTCTTGCAGACGCTGATGCAGCGCCTTCAGCGCCGCTTCGCCGAACCCCGTACCGACGCGTCCGGCGTAGCGCAGGCCGTCTTCCTCGTTGACCGCCAGCAGCAATGCCCCGAAACCGCTGCGGCTGCCTTGCGGCTGGGTATGGCCAACGATGACGAACTCCTGGCGCAGGCGGCACTTGAGCTTGATCCAGTCGGCACTGCGGCGCGACACGTAGAGGCTGCCGGCGCGCTTGCCGATCACCCCCTCCAGGGACATGGCGCAGGCGCTTTCCACGATGTCGCGGTGGTGCGCGGTGAATGCGGCAGAGAAGCGCAGCGGGCCGTTGCGCGTGTTGCCCAGCAGCAGCTTGAGCTGTGCCCGTCGCTGCTCCAGCGGGGTCTGGCGCAGGTCCTCGCCGTTGATGAACGGTGCATCGAACAGGTAGTAGACGAGGTCGTGGCTGCGGCCGATATCGAAGGCGTTCTGCAGTTGCTGGAAGTCGGGCAGGCCCTGTTCGTTGAGCGCCACCACCTCGCCGTCCAGCCAGCTGTCGTGCAGGCCCAGCTTGGCCAGGGCCTTGGCCTGCAGCGGCAGACGCTGCGTCCAGTCGTGGCCGTTGCGGGTGAACAGGCGCACCTCGCCGTCGCGGATGCGGGCGAGAATGCGGTAGCCGTCGAACTTCACCTCGTACAGCCAATCGCCCTCAGGTGGGCGGTCGGTCAGGGTTGCCAGCTGTGGCGCCAGGCTCTCGGGAAAGGCGGCGGCCGGCTTCGACGCCTTGGCCTTGCTCGGCGTCTTGCCCTTGGCCTTGGCGCTCGGCCCTCCCACCAGCGCGCCGCTGATCACGCTCTGCGGCTGCGCCTCGACGATGTCGTACTCGTCGCTGGGGCGGGCGATGTCGTCGCGCTCCTTGATCAGCAGCCACTGCTCCTTGTCGCCGCTGCCGCGCAGGCGGGTGCGTACCAGCGTCCAGTCGCCGGACAGTTTCTCGCCGACCAGGCTGAACTTGAGCTTGCCCGCCGCATAGGCAGCGGCCGGATCGCCCTGGGGCTGCCAGATGCCCTGGTCCCAGACGATGACGTCGCCGGCGCCGTAGTTGCCCTCGGCAATGCTGCCCTCGAAGCTGGCGTACTCCAGCGGGTGATCCTCGACGTGCACGGCCAGGCGCTTGTCGCGCGGGTCCAGGCTCGGACCCTTGGGCACCGCCCAGCTCTTCAGGGTGCCATCCAGCTCCAGGCGAAAGTCGTAATGCAGGCGCCTGGCGTCGTGCTTCTGCACCACGAAACGCAGCGCGCCGGCCTTGCTGCGCCGCTTGCCGGTGCGCTCGGCCGGCTCGCTGGTGCGTTCGAAATTGCGTTTGCGGCTGTATTCGCTCTGCGCCTTGGCCATGCTCGTGCTCCTGGCTTACTTGCGCGCCGTCTTGGCCGGCTTGCGTGTGCTGGAACCCTTGCTCGCCGAGGGTTTCGGCTTGCCGCCGAGGCTGCGCTTGAGCAGTTCGGTCAGGTCGACGACATCGGCGCTGCGGCGCTGCTCTTCGCCCTCGGCTCGTTCGACGTTCTCGATCTTGCCGGCCTTGGCCTTGCGCGCCACCAGATCGAGGATGCGTTCCTGGAAGCTGTCCTGATAGTCCTCGGGACGCCAGTCATCGCTCATGTCCTTGATCAGGCGCTTGGCCATGTCCAGCTCGCTCTTGGCCAGCTTGGGCTGGGTCACCGCCGACCCCAGCTCCAGCGAATCCAGGCCACGTACCTCGCTGGGCCAGCGCAGCATCACCAGCACCAGCGCCGACTCCACCGGCATCAGCGCCGCCAGATGCTGGCGGGTGTGCAGCACCACATGGGCCAGGGCCACCTTGTCGGTACTGCTCAGTGCCTCGCGCAGCAGCGCATAGACCTTCTCGCCGCGGCGATCGGGGGCCAGGTAATAGGGCGTATCGATGTGCTGCAAGGGGATCTGCTCGCTGTCGACGAAGGCGAAGATGTCGATGGTCTGGGTCGATTCCGGGTGCGCGGCGCGAATCTCTTCCTCGCTGAGCACCACATAGCGGCCCTTCTCGTAGGCCACGCCCTTGACGATGTTCTCCTTGCTGACTTCCTTGCCGGTGACCTTGTTCACCCGCTTGTAGCCCACCGGCTCCATGCTGCGTTTGTCCAGCCAGTCGAAGTCCACCCCCTGGGAGCGGGTGGCCGAGTTCAGCGCGACCGGGATGTGCACCAGGCCGAAGCTGATGGCGCCTTTCCAGATGGCTCGGGGCATGCTGTGTGTCGCCTCCTGCCGTTCAGGTTTGCGGTGTGTAGCGGTGGCTGCCGCAGCGGCTGCAGCACTGACACAAAAAGGTTTCCCTGCCCATCAGCATGGTCACGCCGTCTGACCAGCAACACCCGGCGAGCAAGCAACGAATGGTCATGTTGGCCTCCCTCGGCCCTTGTGGCCGACGCTCTCGTTCAATCAGTCGACCGTCGCCAAGTGGCGATGGTTCGACCTCGATGCCGAGCGGTGCCGTGCTCGGCGCGCATGTCGCGGCCTGGAGCAGGGCGCCACGCGGGCGCCCGTCCCAGTTTTGGCGCGCGTCTCGGCGTCAGATCGCCTGGCCGCCCGAGACCTCGATACGCTGAGCGTTGACCCAGCGATTCTGCTCGCCGAGCAGGCCGGCGATCATCGGGCCGATGTCGTCGGGCACGCCCACGCGGCCGAGCGCCGTCATCTGCGCGAAAACCTGATTCAGATCCGGCGTGTCGCGCACCGCCCCGCCCAGGAAATCGGTCTCGATCGCCCCCGGCGCCACCGTGTTCACGGCAATGCCGCGGCTGCCCAGTTCCTTGGCCATGTACACGCTCAGCACCTCGACCGCGCCCTTGGCCGCGGCGTAGGCGGAGAACCCAGGCGAGGCGAAGCGGGTCAGACCCGTGGAAAGGTTGACGATCCGGCCGCCGTCGGCAATCAGCGGCAGCAGCGCCTGGGTGAGGAAGAACACACCCTTGAAGTGCACGTTCACCAGAGCGTCGAACTGGGCTTCGGTGGTTTCGGCAATGGTCGCCATATCGCCATGCCCGGCATTGTTGACGAGGTGATCGAAGCGGTCGCGCTGCCAGGTCTGTGCGAGCACGCCTCGCAGCGTCTCGGCGAAGGCGGCGAAGGTGGACACGTCGCCCACGTCGAGCTGCAGCGCCACGGCCTTGCGCCCCAGCGCCTCGATCTCGGCGACCAGAGCCAGGGCGGCATCGGCCTGGCTGTGGTAGGTGACGATGACGTCGCTGCCCTGGCGAGCGATGTTCAGCGCGGTATTACGCCCGAGGCCACGGCTGGACCCGGTTACGATGGCGATCTTGGTCATGGTAAAAACCTCTGTCTGGTGAGTGGGATTTCATTCTCCGATCCCCCACCGGCACCGTCCTTACCGAAACCTCGACGCTTTTTGCCTATTTCTACAACAGTGAGTCTCATGGCCACGAGCTGCCTGGGGAGCGCACCATGACCGATACCTTGCTTGATGTCGTCCGCGGCTATATCGACAGTCGCACCGCCGCGGACGGCATGGCGCTCGCACCCATTGCCGGCCTGACCATCATCCGCGCGCTGCAGCCCAGCGGGCTGGACCACGCCATTACCCGACCGCTGGTGTGCCTGGTGCTGCAGGGCCGCAAACGGGTGATCATGGGCACTGACATATTCACCTTCGGTGCCGGTGATTCCCTGCTGATTACCGCGGACGTACCCACCGTCAGCCAGATCACCGAGGCCAGCGGCGAGGCGCCGTACATCTCTCTGGTGATCGACCTGGATCCGGCCCTGCTGACCGAGCTGATGGAGGAGATGAAAGCCGCCCCGGTCACCGACACCGCACCGATCAGGATCGAGCCGACCGATACCGAGGTGGCCGAGGCCGTGCTACGTCTGATGCGTCTGCTGCGACGGCCGGCATCGGCTGCCGTGCTGCATGCATCGCTCATGCGCGAACTGCATTACTGGCTGCTGGCCGGCCGCCACGGCCCGGCCATCAGCCGCCTGGGCTGGCCTGACGGTCATGCGCAGCGCATTGCCAGGGCGGTGACCGTGCTGCGTACCGAATTCCATCGCCCATTGCCGGTGGAGCGCCTGGCTGGCGTGGCGGGCATGAGCGTTTCCTCGTTCCATCAGCATTTTCGCAAGCAGACCTCCCTGACGCCGCTGCAGTTTCAGAAGCAGCTGAGGTTGATCGAGGCGCGTCGCCTGATGCTCGGCGAAGGAGCCTCTGCCAGCAGCGCGGCATTCAGCGTCGGCTATGAAAGCGTGTCGCAGTTCAGCCGCGAATATCGCCGCCTGTTCGGCCTGCCGCCGGCGCGCGATACCGCCGTTGCTTGCTGAAGCAGGGCGGGCGCCAGCCGCTTTCATCCGCCCGAGGTTTCAGCAAGGTCACCGGCGTCTATTTGGTCAGCGCCATGTGCAAGGCGTGGCCGAGAGCCTCGAAGGCTCGCGAAATGCGACTGATCCTGCGAAGGTCGGAATGCATGGCAATCCATACGTCTATCTCGAAGCCGAAGCTTTCCGGCAGAACCCGGATCAATTGGTAGTTCTCGGCGATAGTGACCGGGCACAGGCCAAAGCCCAGACCGGCACGGATTGCTGCGAGCTGTGCGAGATGGTTGTCGGTGGCGATTGCAAAGCGCTGGTCTGCTTCGCAAAAACCTAGCTCGACCAGTCGACGCAGATCGGCAGTGCGTCGATCAGGGCCGATCAGCGGAGCCTGCCTCAAGACGGCGAGACTGGCAGGCAGCTCGTAGCGCGCCAGGCACTCGGCGCTGGCATAAAGCCCAACACGTAAGGCACCGGTTCGACGGACGACAACGCCACCTTCGTTGGGGCGCACCAGGCGCACCGCGATGTCCGATTCCTGCCGGGCAAGATCTTCCATCTGATCGTTGATGCTCAGCTGGAGGTTCAGGTCAGGATGGTCATGGTGGAAGTCACGCAACAGCCGTGGCATCACCTCGACCCCCAACAGGTCACTGCTCGTTATTCTGATGGTGCCTCGGGAAACTTCCGTCTCCGAGCTGGCCATGCGATTGAACGCCTGTGCCGCGATATCCATCGACTCCACGTGATGAATGAGTCGGCGTGCAGAGGCGGTAGGCGTCAGGCCGGTTGAAGTACGAGTGAACAGGCTAAGCCCGAGTGAGCCTTCGAGGCTCTCTAGTCGCCGGCGGGCCGTGGATTGGGCTATGCCCAGGAGCCGCGAGGCACCGGACAGGCTTCCCGATCGAAGTACCGCGAGGAACACCCGCTGGCTTTCCCACTCAATTCCGTTCATACATTTTCTACCAGCGGTTGGGCGACTTGCTCTCTTCAGTCCCGCGCGGGAAGGGATGATCATGCACCCCCTGAACATAGAAAGCGCGCCATTGTAGGGAGTGACCCGATGGAATTCACAGGCCAGTGTCGATGCGGAAAAGTCCGCATCAGTTTGCGTGCCGAAGTTCGACCACCGCTGTATGCCTGCCACTGCCTCAATTGTCAGCAATGGAGTGGCAGTGCATTCGGTTTGCATCTGCTGTGCGCCGCGCAGGCGGTAGAGGTTTCTGGCCCTGTCCGCGAATACCGCTATGAACATCACGGGCACGTCTCGACTCAGTACGCATGCGAAGTCTGCTTTACCCGGCTGTTTAACGAGACGACCGCTGCCGAGGGCATGCGCATAGTCCGAGCTGGTGTGCTGGAGGGAGCGGTGCAGTGGACCCCGCAAGCTCATATCTGGACCAAGCGCCGGCAGTCCTGGATCACCCTGCCAGCGGGCGTGGCCCAATGGCCGGAGAGCCCGACGCCGGAAGAGTTTGCGACTGCGCTGTTCGAATAAGGGCTGACCTTGCGTTTCTGGCCGGTTACCTGTCACACAGGACCGCTACCGGCCGGAAGCGCACGGTTTGTTCAAATCTGTCTTTGCAAAAGTTGATTGCGGTAAGTGCTTCAGTGATTCATCTACTCGCCGAAATACACCACCATCCTGAGATGCCGGTGTTCATCCACTACCAGCGTCTCGTGGCGAAATTTCTGCAGTTCGGTACCGGTTGTCATGACAGAGCCAATTCCGCGCTGGGTCTCCTCGCGATCCGGTGTCTCCCACCAGCGGCGAAAGTCGGCCGACAGATCCTTCAGATCCTCGACCAACGTCAGCATGGGCGGGTCGTCTGGCGCTACAGCGAAGTCATAACGGAACTGTGCCAGTAATTTGGGTGCATCGTCGCGCCAGGCGGGGAGGCGCCGTCGCATGGCGGGATCGGAAAACACCAGGCGCAGGATGTTACGTATCTCAGGTTCCTGGGTGCTGAAGCCGAACAAATCATCGGCTGCGGTATTCCAGGCAATGACATCCCAGCGCAGGTTGAGGACATAAGCCGGTCTTGTTGCAAGATCGTCCATCAACTGTTGGATAAGTGGCGTGACCGATATCCATTGATGGGCCTCCGGTGGAGGTGGCCGCCTGTGGGCTAGAAGAAAGAGATGGCTGCATTCGGCGTCATCGAGCTTGAGGGCATAGGCCACGTTCAGCAAGAATTTCTCCGATACTTGGATGTCTCGCCCCTGTTCGAACCAGGTGTACCAAGTGAGTCCAACGCCAGCCAGCGCGGCGACTTCTTCTCTGCGCAGGCCCGGTGTTCGGCGCCGCCCGTGGGACGGCAGCCCGACATCGGCTGGCGTTAGTTTCCGACGATGCCGGGTCAGAAACTCCGATAACTCGTTCTTGGTGCGGCTCAGGCTTCGCCCAATCATGGCTGTTGCCTCTAGTAATAGGATAATTGCTTAAATTGTAATGGTATGATACTGCCCTGAAGATGTGGCTTCCACAACCGATCCGAGCAACCCCGGAGGCCACTTTGACAGCACTTAACGATTCACCTCTCGTTCCGGAAATTCGCCAGGCGCGCAGTGATTCGGTCGAAAGACGCGCGGGGGCCCGTGAGTGGATCGGGCTGGCACTGCTTGCACTGCCGACCATCCTGCTCGGGCTTGACCTGACGCTGCTGCATCTGGCGTTGCCTGCGCTGTCAGTGGATTTGCGCGCGACCAGTGCGCAGGCACTCTGGATCGTTGATGCCTATGGCTTCATGATTGCCGGCTTTCTCATCACGATGGGAACGCTGGGGGATCGAATCGGGCGGCGCAAGCTGCTGATGGTCGGCGCAGCCGCTTTCGGGGTTGCCTCCCTGATGGCGGCCTATTCGACCAGTGCCACCATACTGATTGCGGCGCGTGCTGTGCTGGGTGTAGCGGGCGCGACGCTGATGCCATCGACGCTGGCACTGATCAGCAACATGTTTAACCATCCCCACCAGCGGGCCTTGGCCATCGGGGTGTGGGCGACCATGTTTGCACTGGGCATGGCGGCCGGCCCGGTGGTTGGGGGCATCTTGCTGGCGCATTACTGGTGGGGAGCGGCATTTCTCGTGGCGCTACCGGTCGTAGGATTATTGCTGGTTGCCGCGCCGTTTCTCCTGCCGGAGTACCGCGCTCCGCAACAGGGGCGGTTGGATCTGTCCAGTGTTGTGCTGTCACTGCTTGCCTTGCTACCGATCGTCTATGGCATCAAGCAACTGGCCAAGGACGGAATAGTGGCCAATGCCACGCTGGCTATCGTGACAGGGGTTGCCTTCATGCTTCTGTTCATCCGACGACAACGCCGATTGAGCAGTCCATTGATCGACCTCGATCTGTTCTCCAGCCGGGCATTCAGCGTCGCCCTGGTGGTACTCCTGGTTGGCCTCATCGGCGTAGGTGGGACGATGCTGCTGGTGAATCAGTACCTGCAACTGGTGGCGGGGTTGTCACCTTTGGCGGCCGGGCTGTGGATGGGGCCTCCGGCACTCGCCATGCTGGTGGCAGGGATTACGGCACCACTGCTTGCAAGGAAAATTCGGCCGGGCTATGTGATTGCGGGCGCGCTGGGGCTATCCGTAGTGGGCTATCTGATGTTGACCCAGCTCGATCACACGCCTCGCGGAATTGGACTGGCGACTGCATCATTCTCGCTGGTGTATCTCGGCTTGGGCACCATTGCCGCGCTGGGAACGGATCTGGTGGTGGGCACCGCGCCAGGTGAAAAAGCGGGATCAGCCTCAGCCATTTCGGAGACGGTTCAGGAGCTTGGCCTGGCTGTGGGCATCGCCACGCTGGGCAGCCTTACGACCGCAATCTATCGCACCAGGATGACCGATCAGGTCAATGCCTTCCTGGCTCAGGACATTCAACGGGCAGTACTGGACAGTCTTGCAGGTGCCAAAACGGTTTCACAGGAACTGCCTGCTGGTGTGCTGGAACAGGCCCAGGCCGCGTTCATGACTGGTTTCAACTTGGCAGCGGTAACCAGCGCTATCTGCATCGCTGTCCTGGCTGCGCTGGCAGCGATCACGCTGCGGCATATCGGCGTAGACGGTGACACTGACGAAGTGACTTCCTAATGTCGCATTTCTGTTGGTTCTGGCCTCTGTAAATGAGGGGGGAATCGGCGGCAGACCATGATATTGGTACTTCTCACCGTCCGCTCCTGGCCGACAGGAGCCCGTCCTGACCGGCTGCAATCGGCCAGAGCAGCGAGCACCATTTCCGCTTCAAAACATGTCTGCCGCAAATACAGAGACGCCGCGAGCTACGCGAGGCCGCATCTGAATAATGCGATTAACTACCCGGCCTGACTGTTTGACTCGGTTGAATCGGATGCCCGCGAATCGGCTACCAGAGTGATGAACTCACGCACCCACCTGAAGCCGGCGTGCCCATCCGAGCGCTCATGCCAGAACATGCCGATCGCAAAACCTTCCACCGGCAATGGAGGGGCTACGCACAGCAGCTGCTCGTCACGACCTTCTACGAGACGACGTGGAACCAGGGCCACACAATCCGACTGCGCGACCAACTCCGGTACTGGCAGAAATGACGACGCTGACAGAACTACGTTACGCCGCAGCCCTCGCGCTACCAAGGCGTTATCCACCGAGGTAGAGAAGCCTCCGCCGCGTAGTGACACCACGACATGTTCCAGCTGCGCGAACTCATCCACCGTCAGGCCCGCACGCAGGCTTGGGTGCCCTCGACGCCCGATCAGCACGTAACTCTCATCGTAGAGGTGTTGCGAGTGCAGCGCGGGCGGAGCTCCGTTCATGTTGATCACCGCCAGATCCACCTCGCCGCGGGTCATCTGCAGCTCCAGCTGTGGTACGTCCAGGATGCGCAGTGCGATACGGACACCCGGCGCTTCGCGCCGCATGGCGACAACGAGATGCTTGATCAAGGCCGCCTGCACGTAATCCGTGCAGGCGATTGATACCGTCAGGCTCGCCGTCGCGGGTTCGAAATTCAGATGAGTAGTGACGGTGGCCCTTACTTGGTCCAATGCTTGGCGAAGCGGCACGAGCAGCTCCAAGGCTTTGACCGTGGGGGTCATTCCACGCTGCGCGGGGATCAGAAGAGGGTCGTTGAAGACGTCGCGCAGGCGGCTCAACTGCGCGCTGACTGCTGGCTGGCTCAAATGCAGACGGGCGGCCGCCCTGGTCACGTTCTGCTCGATGAGAAGGGCCTCCAACGTCACAAGCAGATTGAGATCAAGGCGTCTGGTATCCATCGAACTTATGCTAGCAGGAAAATTTTGCGATTTCACAGAGGGCCCGAGCCTCGCGACACTCCAGCGACATCACAGCGGAGTCGTCCTTCATGTCGAAAAGAGTACTGATCATCTATGCCCATCCCGAGCCTTCCTCGCTAACGCGGCAACTGGTGGATGTGTCTGTTGAATGCTTGACTGCGCAAGGGCACGAGGTCCTGCAGTCCGATCTATACGCCATGGGCTGGAAAGCGATATTCGACGAGCACGACTTTCCTGAGCGGGCCAACCCTCAGCGGCTGTCGTTCGGCGCAGAGTCCGCCCACGCCTATCGTCATCGCCGCCAGAGCCCTGACGTGGCGGCAGAGCAAGACAAGGTTCTAGCGGCAGATGCCGTCATCTTCCAGTTTCCACTTTGGTGGTACGGCATGCCGGCCATCATGAAGGGATGGATAGACCGCGTCTGGGCAGCCGGACTCGCCCATGGCTACAAGGGCGCTGGCAACACCTACCGCTATGGTGACGGGGCCTTCAAGGGCAAGCGGGCCATGTTGTCTGTCGCTGTCGGCGGCCCCGCAGAGGATTACTCGCCGCGCGGTATCAACGGACCACTCGAGCAATTGCTGTTTCCGATCACGCATGGCTCGCTCTACTTCCCCGGGTTCGATGTGCTGCCGACGTTCGCCATATACGGCACTGGCAACTTGACCGCCGCAGATGTCATGGCAGCCAAAGAGGCTTGGCGCGTCCGTCTCGAGAATTTGTTCACCGACGCGCCAATCCCCTTCCGGCCCCAAAATGGTGGGGACTACACGCCCCGCAACGAGCTTAAACCGCATGTGGCCGTGGGCCAGACGGGGATAGCGGCGCACGTTGCCGATGGCGAAACAACCCAGCGGCCGCAGCTGGAAACGGAGGGGGCGTTATGAAAACCTTCGTGATTCTGACTCGCCGTGCCGATGGAGCGGCAGAGGACTTCAAGCGACTGGCGAAGCCGGAGGTATTGCACGTTTGGCAAGGCTTCGCCGACGGTATTGTTCGCGCAGTCCATGGGCTGGCAGCTGGCCCCGGTGCAGCGTTTGAGCTGGAGTCCGCCACCTTCGAGGAGGCGCGTGATTACATCGAGGCGCTGCCTTACGTCAAAGAGAATCTGCTACACGTGCAGTATTGGGCGCTCAAGCCTTTCTCTGATTACGAGAGACTCGTTTCCGCCTGATTAACGATCAGCTCAGGCCAACTCCGTTGGCACGGCGCTGCATGCTGCAGCGATTTGCTCGCAGCATGCACGTTGCGCCAGACCGGGACTCGTTTGATGCGAGGTGTGCCGATACTGAGCCAGACGGTGCCCGTACGCTGTGCTCTATCCAATCGATGTGAATCAGTTCCGCGGAGCAGCCCTTAGGGGCCCTTGATCCCGCCGATAAATCTGCTCTCTGCTGGTATTGTGCAGAACCAGCTGCGCCCGGGCGGTCAGGCTTGAAGGCATGCAAGTCAATTTCTGTGGATCAGAGCATGAATAAACTATCTGAGATGCATGCTTTCGTGGCTGTAGTGGACACCGGGAGTATTTCCGAGGCCGCTCGTCGTTTGGGCACGGCCAAATCGATGGTTTCCCAGCGCATTCAGCAACTGGAGAAACGCCTGGGCTGCATCCTGCTGGAGCGTGGCCGGCAGACTCGCCTGACTGAGTCGGGTGAGGTTTTTTACCGTCATTGCACCGCAATTCTGGCGGACATAGAAAATGCCGAGAATGCCGTTCTGACGTCCCAGTCCAGTGTTCGTGGAAATCTGCGCATCGCTGCTCCGATGGCGTTCGGCATGCGATATCTGACGCCGATTTTGGCCTCTTTTGCCAAGCAATATCCTGAGTTGTCTCTGGACGTCGAGTTCGACGACCGGCGCGTCAACCTGCATGAGGAGGGCTTCGATGCGGCGGTGCGTATTGGCGAGTTGCCCGACTCTACGCTGATGGCCAAGATCATCACGCCCAATCGCCACATCATCTGTGCCAGCCCTGATTATCTGGGGGCGCATGGCACGCCACAGCTACCGCAAGACCTCGCTCAGCATTTCGCCTTGCTCTACGTCAATCGCGAACCACATGGCATGTGGACGCTACCGGTGAATGACGCATTGGAGTCATTCCGCGTGCGCTGCCGGATGCGCACCAACTGTGGTCATCAACTCATGGAGGGGGCGAAAGCAGGCCTCGGGCTGGCTATATTGCCCACCTTTCTGGCCGCGCAGGCCATCGTGGACGGTGAGCTGATAGAGGTGTTGGAGCCTTATGCCCCCCGAGGCGGCAATATTTCTGTGGTCTATCGCCAGTCGCAAAAAGGCTCGCACAAGCTTCACGCGCTGAGCAGCTTCCTCAGCGAGCAGATAGGCAGCCCACCGATCTGGGACCAGATGCTGGCAACCAGTTCGCAATCCCGGCAGTGAGTCGTTCGAGAAAAGCGAACCACCGATTCGATTTTTCCAGGCTTATGGCGAGGGGTTCTTCGACTTATCCTTTTTTCAGGTGAGCGCGCTGTACGCGAGAGGATCAGGGCCAACGTTCCATAGTGTTCGTGTAGCGCTCGGCTTTCGCTCAATCCATCGACTTGAGCCGTGGTCGGCGTAGTCGATCAGCCTTGATCATGGCTCCGGTGTTATCCGTTAACCCTGCGCCGCCCTGACGGCTTCTCCGGAGCAGGCCCGCTGTCCGCATCCATACTGACTGAATCCTGTGATCACTCGTTTCGGTCCTCTCAATCGCCGGCACAGATCAATCGAGCCGCTCAAGACAATAATCGAGGCCTCCTTCAATGGCTATCAGCTACAGCTCAGGGATCAAGCATCCGGACTTTCAGGACCTGAGTGAACAGATTCGCTTTCAAAGCACGGAAGGCAAGATCTGGTTCGGCGAGCAGCGCATGTTGCTGATGCAGGTGTCGGCGATGGCTAATTTCCGCCGGGAGCTCATCAATACCCTCGGCATCGAGCGCGCCAAGGGATTCTTCCTGCGACTTGGCTACCAATCCGGACTCAAAGACGCCGAAATGGCCCGCAAGCTGAGGCCGAACAGTCCGGAGCTGGAAATGTTCCTGGTTGGTCCGCAGTTGCACTCCTTGAAGGGCATGGTCAATGCGAAGCCCATTCAGCTGGAAGTGGATCAGGAGGCCGGCCATTTCTACTGCGAGCTTGAGTGGATTGATTCCTTTGAGGTCGAGAGCTGCCTGACCGAGGTGGGCCTGATGGATGAGCCCGTCTGTTGGTCCTTACTGGGCTACGCATGTGCGTACAGCTCCTCGTTCATGAAACGCGAAATCATCATCCAGGAAACCAGCTGTCGCGGGTGTGGCGACGAGCGCTGCATCATCATTGGCAAACCCGCCGAGCAGTGGGAAAACGCCGCGGAATTCAGACGCTACTTTCAGGCCGATCCGATCATCGAGGAGCTGTATGAGCTGCAATCGCAGATCAGCTCGTTGCGCACGTGCCTGGAGAAGCAAGAGGGCCAGTACTACGGCATAGGGCGCTCTCCCGCCTACATGACGGTCTGCAAGACGATCGACAAGGCAGCCAAGGGCAAGATCTCGGTCCTGTTGCTCGGAGAAACCGGCGTCGGCAAGGAGGTAATCGCACGCAGCGTCCATCTTCGCAGCGATCGCGCCGAGCAACCTTTCATCGCGGTGAACTGCGCCGCCATTCCGCAGGACTTGATCGAGGCCGAGCTGTTCGGCGTCGAGAAAGGGGCGTTTACCGGCGCCAATCAGACCCGCCCGGGGCGCTTCGAGCGCGCCAGCGGCGGGACCATCTTTCTGGACGAAGTGGTAGAGCTGACCCCCAGAGCGCAGGCGACCTTGCTAAGGGTGCTGCAAGAGGGGGAACTCGAACGTGTGGGCGGCTCTCGGACCCACAAGGTCGATGTGCGAGTCATTGCTGCCACCAATGAAAGCCTCGCCGATGCAGTCGAGGCGGGCCGGTTTCGCGCGGATCTCTATTACCGCCTGAATGTGTTTCCGGTTCAGGTCCCCCCGCTGCGCGAGCGGCTTGAGGACCTGCCGCTGCTGGTCGAGCACTTTCTAAGCAAGTTTCATCTGCAGTATCACAAGCGCACGCTAGGTCTGTCAGACAAGGCTCTGGAGCTGTGTCTCAGTTACGCGTGGCCGGGAAACATCCGCGAACTGGAGAATGTGATCGAGCGCGGCGTCATCCTCACTGACAGCAATGAAACCATAGGGCAGGACGCTCTTTTTGCGGTCTTTCCAAAGGCAGGCAATCTGCATGGTGATCGTCTCAATGCCGATGGCGCGCTGGTTCAGGCTGAAGACACGGAAAGCGCAGCCGATTGGGTCGCGCAGATCTTCGAACGAAACATAAGCCTGGAAGCGGTGGAAGAGCAGCTGATGCGACGGGCAATGGACCGTGCTCAGCAAAACGTTGCACAAGCCGCTCGAATCCTCGGGTTGACTCGACCTGCGCTGGCTTACCGTCTCAAGAAAAGCGGCATCCTTGATGAGGATGCGACTGATTGAGTTCGCTTACCTTCGCGGCTGGATCAAATCGATTGCGAAGTTTTTATGACATTAACCAAATAATCAATGCGCCGTCGTGATTTATCAAATGATAAATTCGGCCCCTCTTCGATAAACCATAGACTTGATTGAAATTCCTTCCTTTATAAATCTATCTCGCTGATAAATATGGGTTTTCTCCAGTATCTTGGGCAATGGCATAGCCTTTGCTCAAGTACTACCAGTTGCCCAGTACTCACCAGCACTTGGCGACGTACTAGGTCTCATGCATCACAAACGGTAGTTAAACGGAGAAGCTCATGAACATTTCCAAAATCAAGTCGCTGTTTGCAGCAATCACGCTCGCTGCGTGCATTGTGACTGTTACTCCCGTGGTAGCGCAGTCAACTAGCGAAGCACAGTCTGCGGCTTCGCTTGCGGTAGTCATGGAGTTCCTGGCCAATACTGCGCCCGATAAAGTTGAGGCCGCTGCCGAGAAGCTGGCGGCGCCCGACGCCACTTATGTTTCGCTCAACTTCGATAACCCGGAGTTGAGGAAAATCATGCCTTGGACGGGCACAAACAAGGGGCCGAAGGCCTTTAGTTCATTGTTCATGCAGGTCCAGGATTACTGGAAAATCGAAGACTTCACCATCAGCACCAAAATCTCCTCCGGAGAGGATGTGGCGATTTTCGGTAAGTTCACCTATCGGTCCGTGGCAGTCGACCAGGTATTCACTTCGCCGTTCTCCATCCATGCCAAGGTGCGTGACGGCAAGATGACCTATTTCCAGTTCATGGAAGATACCTACGCATCTGCCAGCTCCTTCCGACAGTCTGGCGCCTGGACTGTGAAGACCTCTGCGAACGCAGCCCCCTTTACGGTGGCCGCGGAGTAACGATTTCGATCACGAGGATCAAGCCTTGTGCCGGCATCCCGGAGAGCGAAAGCACTCCTGGCGTGCCGGCAGATGGCGCCCGGAGGAGAGAGCACATCATTGCCGACCTCTCTACGCGTCAGGACAGGGCCCGATACTTCACACCAGGCAACACGCAGGAGTTAGCCATGAATATTCATACCCCGCACACCTCCCGACATGCGTTGAATTGGGTCGGTGGCGAGTGGATGGGCGCGGACACGATCCGTGGGTCCATCAACCCTGCCACCTATGAGGTCATAGGTACCTATGCCGAAGGGGGTGTCGAAACCGCCGAAGCGGCCATCGCCGCGGCGAAACGCGCAATGCACGAGACCGATTGGGTGCACGACCGCAAGCTGCGCGCACGCGTGCTCGACGATCTTGCAGACGCGTTCGAACGCAATCGGGGCGAGCTGATCAAGATTCTCTGCACCGAGAACGGCAAGATTCAACGCGAGGCCAGCTTCGAAGTCGATCTCTGCGCGCCGTCGCTGCGATATTTTGCCGGTATCGCTCGTACCGAGGCCGGACGGGTGGTGGACTCCAGACCGGGCAGAATCGCGATGATGATGCGCCAGCCAATGGGCGTGGCGGGAATCATCGTGCCGTGGAATTCCCCGATAATCCTGACGGTACGATCACTCGCACCCGCGTTGGCGGCTGGCTGTGCGGTAATCGTCAAGGTGCCGGGCAAGAGCGCGCAGATCGCCTCGACCCTGTCCCAGATCTTCAGCAACGTAACGGCACTGCCCCGCGGCGTGATCAATGTCTTTACCGACGAGAGTGGCGATGGCGCCAAGCATCTCGTCGCCTCGCCGGAGGTTCCGATCATCAGCTTTACCGGTAGCACTGGCACCGGCAAGGCGATCGCGCTCAGTGCCGCACCGCACTTCAAGCGCGTTGGGCTGGAGCTCGGTGGCAAGACGCCATCGATCGTGTTCGACGATGCCGATCTCGATCTCGCGCTCCCCATCCTGGAAAAGTCAGTCACGGTGTTTGCGGGCCAGTTCTGTGTGACGGGGCAGCGGGTGATCGTGCAGGAAGGGATCGCCGACGAGTTTCGCAAGCGTTTTGCCGAACGCCTGCGCGCGGTAAAGGTCGGGCCTGCGGCAGACCTGTCCAGCGACATGGGGCCGATGATCGACTGCGAGAACGTCGAGCGCGTCGATAACCTGGTTGAGCGCGCCATTGCACAGGGCGCGCAGGCCATTGTGCGAGGTGGTCCGGTGGTCGAAGGCCCGCTGTCGAAAGGCGCATTCTTTCGCCCCGCGTTTCTCGAGGTGAGCGATCCGATGATGCCGATCGTCCAGGAAGAGACGTTCGGGCCGGTGGTCACCATGCAGAGGTTTGCGACGGAACAGGAAGCCGTTGCGTTGGCCAACCACAGTATTTATGGCCTGGGAGCGAGCATCTGGACGCGCGATCTCTCCAGAGCGCTGCGGATCGCGCCTCGGATCGAGGCGGGTATGGTCTGGATCAATGAGTGGGGTGCACTCGGCGAAGACACCGAGGAGGGCGGTTGCAAGCAGTCGGGCCTCGGCCGTCTGAATGGTGTGGCTGCGATCGAGGATTTCACCGAGATCAGAACGATCACGCTCAACCCGGGCCTGGATGCCCAGGTGTAAACCAGCGCTGCATCCATAAACAGCACGTTATCCAGAGGAAATGGCAATGGCTAAAGTTCTAGTGCTCTACCACTCCATGTATGGCCACATCGAGACCATGGCGAACAAGGTCGCTGAGGGTGCCCGCAGCGTTCCGGGATCGGAGGTCGTGATCAAACGGGTTCCTGAAACGATGAGTCAGGGAGCCTTTGCCGCAGCAGGCGGCAAGACGAATCAGAGTGCGCCTGAGGCGCAGCCGTCAGACCTGGCCGATTTCGATGCCATCATCTTTGGCACTCCGACGCGCTTCGGCAACATGTCCGGGCAAATGCGCAACTTCCTCGACCGAACAGGCGGGCTCTGGGCCAAGGGTGCTCTGGCAGGAAAGGTCGCCAGCGTGTTTACCTCAACCGGAACGGGCGGTGGCCAGGAGATGACCATTACCTCCACCTGGACCACGTTGGCACATCACGGAATGATCATCGTGCCGATCGGCTATACCACCCCAGCGCTGTTCGATACCTCCGAAGGTGGCGGCGGTACGCCTTATGGTGCCTCAACCCTTGCCGGCGGCGATGGCTCTCGACAGCCCAATGGGCGTGAGCTGGAAATCGCGCGTCATCAGGGCGAACACGTGGCGCGGATCGCATCCAAGCTACACGGCTAGATCGAGAAGCATCTGGCCCCACAACGGCCGAACGGCCCTTGACTGGACCGGTGGCGGGCATCCGTGCGCGCCGCTGGGGCGACAGGGCCGAGGCTTTGAGCAGAGTGTCGACCATGAGCGAAACGCACCCTGAAACCGTAACCCTGGTGGTGCGCCATCAGGTTCGCCCACACCACGCGCCACGCTACGAGACCTGGTTGCGGCGCATCATCACCACCGCCAGCCAATGCCCCGGCCACCTTGGGGTGGACGTGATACGTGGCTGGCGACCCGACGTGGCACAGTTCACATGCGTGCTGCGCTTCACCAGCTTAGAGCAGCTGCAAAACTGGATTCGCTCGGAACAAAGGCGCCAGCTCGTAGCCGAGGTCGTACCGCTTCTTTGCGATGGCGACCAATTGGAGATCGCTCAAGGCAAGGATTTCTGGTTCGTACCGGAACCCGTCCAGACACCCCCGCCGCGCTGGAAACAAAGCTGCATAACCTTCCTGGTGATTCTGCCACTGAGCCTGCTGATGCCGCTGCTTTGGCGACCTCTGTTCCAGCTTATTCCCTGGCTCAGCAATTCACTGCTAAGCGATGCACTCATCACCTTGAGCATCGTCCTGCTTGTGGTGTACCTGTTCATGCCCATGGCCACGCGTGCCTTTGCAGGCTGGCTGAGGCCTCACAATCGCTGAGGTGAGACTCAGGAGAAAAGCCGCGGCAGCCTTCAACTGCCGGCGGTTTACTCGGCACCGCCAACCTGGCTCCGACTATGCCGATGGGGCCGTAAGGGCCGCGGCGCTTCACGAGCTGACTAGCCGGCAGGGCCTGATGCTTTGATCAGCTCAGCTCACCCAGCGCTGCCGCGCCCAGCCACTCAGGCCATCCACCGCCAGCACCAGCATGAGCATGGCCAGGATCACCGTGGCCGCCTGGGCTTCCTGGAACAGGCTGAGCGACACATAGAGCATCTGCCCGAGACCGCCGGCGCCGACGAAGCCGAGCACGCTGGCCATGCGGATGTTGTTCTCCCAGCGATATAGCGTGTACGCCACCAGTTGCGGCCAGACGCCGGGCAGGGTGCCGTAGCAGAAGGCGAGCATGCGTCCGCCGCCGCTTTCGCGGATGGCGTCGGCAGGCTCGCGTGGGGTGTTTTCCAGCGCTTCGGCGAACAGGCGGCCGAGCACGCCGGCAGTATGCAGGGCCAGGGCCAGGGTGCCGGCGTTGGGGCCGAGGCCCGCGGCCAGCACCATCAGTGCTGCCCAGACCAGTTCGGGGATGGCGCGCAGGGCGTTGAGCAGCATACGTGTGAGGTGCAGGGCGACACCGCCGAAGCGTCCGGCGGCCGGCAGCGCCAGGGCCAGGCCGAGCAGGGCGGCGAGCAATGTGCCGATGGCGGACATGGCCAGGGTTTCCAGCGCGCCACGGCCGATGGCCTGCAGGTGCGCGGCGGAGACGTCCGGTTGCAGGAAGCCGCTGGCGTATTGGCCCATCTGCGCCAGGCTGTCGCCGGCTACCAATGCGCCGAGGTCGATGCCCAGATAGAGGAACGAGGCGATCACCGCGGCGAGGAGGGCGGCGAACAGGATCAGATTGCCGGCTCTCATGTCAGCCTCGCGCGCAGCAGGCGGCTGAACTGGTCGGCCAGCAGTACCAGCAGCAGGAAGGTGAGCAGCATGCTGGCCACTTCGCCGCCGGCGAACATGCGCAGCGACAGGTCGATCTGCTGGCCCAGGCCGCCGGCGCCGACGAAGCCCATCACCACCGAGGCGCGGATGGCGCACTCCCAGCGGTACACGGTGTAGGAGAGCATTTCCCCGGCGGCATTGGGCAGCACGCCGTAGGCGAAGGCGCTCAGGCGGCTGCTGCCGGCACCCAATAATGCGCGGGTGGGGCGGGCGTCGACCGATTCGAAGATTTCCGCGTACACCTTGCCCAGCATGCCGGCGTAGGTGATGGCGATGGCCAGCACCCCGGCGGTGGGGCCGAGGCCGACGGCGCGGACGAACAGCAGCGCCCAGACGATCTCCGGCACGCTGCGCAGGAAGATC
>NZ_JAODYT010000073.1:0-19324 GCF_029834875.1 Pseudomonas sp. GD04158
CTGCGGCGGCTCCAGCAGCTCGGGCCGCGAGGGCGCGGCGAAGGGCAGTACGGTGCGCGGCAGCCAACTGGCCACCTGCATGGCGCCCAGGTAGGCGCGCCGACGGAGCTCGGGGATCACACGCCCTCCACTTGCGGATGCGCCTTCTGCCCGACCTGCATCAAGTTCAGCGCGTTGATATAGGCCTTGGCCGAGGCCACCAGGATGTCGGTGTCGGCGCCGTTGCCGTTGACGATGCGCCCGCCCTTCTCCAGGCGCACGGTGACCTCGCCCTGCGAGTCGGTGCCCTTGGTGATGGCGTTGACCGAATACAGCAGCAGGGTGGCCTCGGAGGCGGCGATGGCCTCGATGGCCTTGAAGGTGGCGTCCACCGGGCCGGAGCCCTGGGCATTGGCGGGCTGCTCGCGGCCCTCGACGCTGACCACGACCTGCGCCTGCGGCACCTCGCCGGTCTTGCTCGCCACCTCCAGGGTGACCAGCTTGTAGTGCTCCGGCGCCTCCTCGGCCAGGGTGTCGGAAACCAGCGCCTGCAGGTCCTCGTCGAAGATCTCGTGCTTCTTGTCGGCCAGCTCCTTGAAGCGGGCGAAGGCGGCGTTCAGCTCGGCCTCGCCGGCCAGGACGATGCCCAGCTCGTCCAGGCGCGAGCGGAAGGCGGCGCGCCCGGAGTGCTTGCCCATCACCATCTTGTTGGTGTTCCAGCCCACCGACTGGGCGGACATGATCTCGTAGGTCTCGCGATGCTTGAGCACGCCGTCCTGGTGGATGCCGGACTCGTGGGCGAAGGCGTTGGCGCCGACTATGGCCTTGTTCGGCTGCACCGGGAAGCCGGTGATGCCGGAGACCATGCGCGAGGTACTGAGGATGTGCGGCGTGTCGATGTTGGTGTAGACGCCGAGCAGGTCCTGGCGGGTCTTGATCGCCATGACGATCTCTTCCAGCGCGGCGTTGCCGGCCCGTTCGCCGAGGCCGTTGATGGTGCACTCGACCTGGCGCGCACCGGCCACCACGGCGGCCAGGGAGTTGGCCACGGCCAGGCCCAGGTCGTTGTGGCAGTGCACCGAGAAGATCGCCTTGTCGGCGTTGGGAATGCGCTCGAGCAGTTGGCGGATGGTGTCGGCGTACTGGTGCGGGATGGCGTAGCCGACGGTGTCGGGGATGTTGATGGTGCGCGCACCAGCGTCGATCGCCGCCTCGATGATGCGGCAGAGGAAGTCGATCTCGGAACGGCCGGCATCCTCGCAGGAGAACTCCACGTCGCTGCACAGGTTGCGTGCCTTCTTCACCGCCTTGACCGCCTGCGCCACCACGTCGTCGGGCTGCATGCGCAGCTTGTACTGCATATGGATCGGGCTGGTGGCGATAAAGGTGTGGATACGCCCGGAGTTGGCCCCGGCCAGCGCCTCGGCGGCGCGCTCGATGTCGGCGTCCACCGCGCGCGACAGGCTGCACACGGTGCTGTCCTTGATGTTGTCGGCGATCGCCTTGACCGCGGCGAAGTCGCCCGGGCTGGCGATGGCGAAGCCGGCCTCGATCACGTCCACCCGCAGGCGCTCCAGGGCCTTGGCGATGCGCAGCTTCTCCTCGCCGGTCATGGAGGCGCCGGGGCTCTGCTCGCCGTCGCGCAGGGTGGTGTCGAAGATGATGACGCGATCGTTGCTGCTCATAGGGGTTTCCTCACGGCTGCCGGGGCGCCCTTCGTGGGGGCATCTGTAATCGGCCGATTGTCGCGTGAAATGGGCGGGGCGGGAAGCGCAGGTATCGCCGGGTGGGTTTATCGCGTAGGGCGGACATGCCGAAGGCTTGTCCGCCGCGTTACCGGTCACGGTGGACAAGGCTGCGCCATGTCCACCCTACGCCAGACGACAAAACGCCCGCCGAGATGGCGGGCGCTTTGCCGATCAGGTGCGCGGGGCGCAGCCGATCAGAGCGGCTGATCCCAGGGACGGTCGCCGTGCTCGTCCTTGATGCGGGTGGGCAGGCCCATCACGTCCAGCAGCTTGAGGAAGGGCTCGGCCGGCAGCTGTTCGACGTTGACCATGCGCCGCGCATCCCACTCGCCACGTGCGACCAGCAGCGCTGCGGCGACCGGCGGTACGCCGGCGGTGTAGGAAATGCCCTGGCTGTCGGTCTCGGCGAAGGCTTCGGCGTGGTCGGCGACGTTGTAGATAAACAGCTCGCGCGGCTGGCCATCCTTGGTGCCCTTGACCAGGTCGCCGATACAGGTCTTGCCGCTGTAGCCCGGCGCCAGCGAGGCGGGATCGGGCAGCACGGCCTTGACCACCTTGAGCGGCACCACTTCGAGGCCTTCTGCGGTCTTGACCGGCTGCTCGGAGAGCAGGCCGAGGTTCTTCAGCACGGTGAACACGTTGATGTAATGGTCGCCGAAGCTCATCCAGAAGCGTACGTTCGGTACGTCGAGGTGCTTGGACAGCGAGTGCACCTCGTCATGGCCGGTCAGGTACAGGTTCTGCTCGCCCACCACCGGCAGATCGTCGGTGCGTTTGACTTCGAACATGCTGTTGGGGGTCCACTGGCTGTTCTGCCAGCTCCAGACCGTGCCGGTGAATTCGCGGAAATTGATTTCCGGGTCGAAATTGGTGGCGAAGTACTTGCCGTGCGAACCGGCGTTGACGTCGAGGATGTCGATCGACTCGATCTTGTCGAAGTACTGTTGTTGCGCCAGGGCGGCGTAGGCGTTGACCACGCCCGGGTCGAAGCCGACGCCGAGAATGGCGGTGACGCCCTTCTCCTGGCATTCGGCCAGGTGCTTCCACTCGTAGTTGCCATACCACGGCGGGGTTTCGCAGATCTTGCTCGGGTCTTCGTGGATGGCGGTGTCCAGGTAGGCCACGCCAGTATCGATACAGGCGCGCAGCACGGACATGTTGAGGAAGGCGGAGCCCACGTTGATGACGATCTGCGACTCGGTTTCACGAATCAGCGCCTTGGTCGCTTCCACGTCCAGGGCGTTCAGCGCATAGGCCTTGATCTCGCCGGGCTGCTTGAGGCCGCCCTTGGCCTGTACGCTGTCGATGATGGCCTGGCATTTGGAGATGTTGCGCGACGCAATCGCAATACGACCGAGTTCGTCGTTGTGTTGCGCGCACTTATGGGCCACCACCTTGGCAACACCTCCTGCACCAATGATCAGGACATTCTTCTTCAATTGTTTCACCTCCAGAGAACTGCGTTGTTTAAAGCGTTTGATGAGGTGGGCCGAAGCGGAACGCCGCCCGGCCCACCCTACACCGAGTCTTGAGCCGTAGGGTGGGCTTCAGCCCACCGCAGCAATGTCAGGACAGGCTGGACAGGTAGTCGTCGAACTCGAACTGGCGAACCACTTCGATGCTACCGTCGAGTTGTTTCACCACGATGGACGGCATCTTCAGGCCGTTGAACCAGTTCTTCTTGACCATGGTGTAACCGGCCGCGTCGATGAACGACAGACGGTCACCGATCTGCAGCGGCTTGTCGAACTGGTACTCGCCGAAGATATCGCCGGCCAGGCAGCTCTTGCCGCAGACCATGTAGGTGTGTTCGCCGTCGTTCGGCGCCATCTTGGCGTTGAGGCGGTAGATCAAGAGGTCGAGCATGTGCGCTTCGATGGAGCTGTCGACCACCGCCAGGTTCTTGCCGTTGTACAGGGTGTCGAGCACGGTCACTTCCAGCGAGGCGCTGAGGGTGATCGCCGCTTCGCCCGGCTCCAGATACACCTGCACGCCGTATTTTTCCGAGAAGGCTTTCAGGCGCGCGCAGAAGGCATCGAGCGGATAGCCCTCGCCGGTGAAGTGGATGCCGCCGCCGAGGCTGACCCACTCGACCTGGGCGATCAGATGGCCGAAGCGCTCCTCGATGGTGCTCAGCATCTTGTCGAACAGCTCGAAGCTGCCGTTCTCGCAGTTGTTGTGGAACATGAAGCCGGAAATCTGCCCCATTACCTTGGCGATCTTTTCCGGGTCCCACTCGCCGAGGCGGCTGAACGGACGCGCCGGGTCGGCCAGCAGGTAGTCGGAGCTGCTCACCTGCGGGTTGACGCGCAGGCCGCGGATGGTGCCTTCGGTCCGCTCGGCGAAGCGTTCGAGCTGGCCGATGGAGTTGAAGATGATCTTGTCGCAGTTGGCGACCATCTCTTCGATCTCGTCGTCGGCCCAGGCCACGCTGTAGGCGTGGGTTTCGCCGGCGAACTTCTGCCGGCCGAGCTTGAGCTCGTAGAGCGAGGACGAGGTGGTGCCGTCCATATATTGCTGCATCAGGTCGAACACCGACCAGGTGGCGAAGCATTTCAGCGCCAGCAGCGCCTTGGCGCCGGAGTTCTCGCGCACGTAGGCGATCTTCTCCAGGTTGACCAGGAGCTTCTGTTTGTCGATGAGGTAGTACGGCGTCTGGATCATCTCGTCGCTCCAGCAAGGTCGGCCAAGGGGTGCCTTGTGGCCCCCGGAAAAAAGTGGACGCGAATTGTGCCGATAACCGATGAATATCGAAAGGGCATTGGAGATTTTTTGTACAACCGGCGATTACCGGTTGCTTCGGCAACGAAGCAGGGTGCGCCGTGCGCACCGGCGACCTGTGAGGCATCGGTGCGCCTGGCGCACCCTACGGCTCGGTGATGACAGGAGCGTGACCGCCGCCCCTAGTTGATCGGCGTGGCGGTCAGGTTGGCGCGGATATCGGCATTCTGCAGCTTGATGCCGTACATGGAGGTGACCGCGCCGCCCGTGGGGTGCACGTTCTGGATGCGGTCGATATTGATCTCCTTGAAGTGCACCCGCCCGTTGACGGCGAAGCCCAGCGGGTCAGGCGACACCGGCGGGCAGCCGCTGGCGCCCTTGTCGCAGACCCTGGTCGGTGCCACGTCGAGGTTGAGGTCGACGCGCACGCCGTAGCTGTTGGCATTGGCGTCGGTCGGATTGGCGTCCGAGGTGTGGAAGTTGTCCACCACCAGCTGCGCGCCGCTGCCGTTGACGCCGTTCACCCGGTCCGTCTCGATGATCAGCTGGTTGCGCTTCTCGCTGGTGGACACGCTGCTGGCGGGATTGCCCGAGCCATCGCGCACGAAGACGTTCTTCAGCCCTGCGGTCAAACCCTCGTTGCCGCGATCCTCCCAGCGCCCGCCGCTGGCCGAGCAGGCCGCGGCGTTGCTACCGCTGCCACCGACGCACAACGCGCCTGCACCACCGGAGCTGAGACTCAGCGTGGAGCCCTGCTCGTAGCGACGCAGCACGATGCGGCCCAGGCTCTGCCCTGTACTGCGATCACCCCAGCGCACATCGTGCACATCCAGGGTGGACCAGTAGGTGCCCTTGCTCAGCTGCACGCCGTTTTGCGTCACGTCCAGCGAGCCGTCGCGAAAATGCATGTCGTAACGGGTGCCGGCCAGCCACAGGCCCTTGCCGCCCTCGTCGACGGTGATTGCCGCATTGGCATCGCTGACCACGAAATCGGCGTTGTAACGCACCCCATCGCCGCTAGCGCCACCCGGGCGCAGGGTGAGCTGACCGTTGAGGGTGAAATCGTAGGCCGGAAAAATCTCCAGCAGCACCAGCAATTCGGTGCCGCCCTGCAGCGGGGCATCGGCGCTGCCGACGCGCAGGCCGTCGAAGCTGTAGCTGCCTTTAAGATTCTTGAGTCCTAGGCGCAGACCGTCGAAATGGCCGTCGTAACCGCCGCTGCCCGGCTGGGTGTTGAGACTGCCGGCATAACAGCCGGTGCTGATGCCGCTGGCGCAGCTCCTGGTCAGATCGACGCTGAGCTGGCCACTGCCATGGGTGCGCAGGCCGCTGAACCACATGCTGTTGCCGTTATCGGTGAGCGAGACCGAACTGCTGACCATGTTCCATGATACGTCCGCAGTGATGCCCTTGAGTCCGGAATTGGGATCGCCGCCGGGGCGCAGCCTGAACCAGTTCTGCCGCGCGCCCTGGTCCTGGAAGTTGAGGTCCAGCGCCAGACTGCCGATCTTCTGATTGCTGGGGTTACCGATGATCAGCCCGCCGAGGCTGGCGTTGAGTTTCAGATCCTGGAAGGCCAGCTGGGCGTAGCGGCCGCTGCCATCCTCGCCCAGGTCGAGGGTGATGCCGTTCTGGCTGCTGAGCACGCCGGCGAAGTTCTCGGCGCGCAGCACGCCATCGTCCTTGTACTGGAACAGGCTGTTGGCGATGGTGATCTGCGGGATCAGGCGCACGCCCTCGCCACTGGCACCGCCACCGGCGATGCGGATGCTGCCGCCGAGGCGCAGATCCATATCCAGCTGGCCGAAACTGCGCGCGTGATCGGGGTGCCGTGTATCCGGCGCGCCGGGCGTTACTGCAACACCGGCCACGGGATCGCCGTGCGCCAGGTCCAGCCCGATACCGCCGATATGCGCGACGAAGCGCGTGTCGCCCAGATCGAGGCGCACCGCCGAGCCGTTGCCGCCGCTGACGATATCCAGATAGGCATTGTTCAGGTAGGCATCGAAGGAGGCGTTGCGCACGATCAGATCGAAGCCGTTGTCGCGGTAATAGAAGGTCACCGCATCCAGGCTCAGGCGGCTGCCATCGACGCTGAAGCCGGCCACGCCATCGGCGCCGCCACCGCTGAGCCTGAGGCTGGCGCCCAGGGTATAGAAGGCGCGGAAGGCGCCGAAGCTCTTGTCGCTGCCGGCGAAACCTATGTTGTTCACCGCCAGTTGATTCGGTCGCCCCTGATGCTCGACATGCAGACGATCGTCGATCACGTCGATCTTGGTGGTGGACACGCTGCCAGGCTGCTGCGGGCGGCTGGAAACGCCCTCGATTCGCAGGCTATGACCGTCCTCGCGGTATTCCAGGCTTTCCGCCGACCAGCCGCCACCGGCGGTTTCGAGGCTGATGCCACCGCGGCCACTGACGCTGGCCAGGCTGTGATCATCCAGTGCCTGCATGGCCCAGACCGGTGAGCTGCCGAGAAGAAACGCCGAGAGCCATCCATAACGCTGCATGATCCGGCTCCTCAATTGGTCGGGAAGATCAGCACACTGCCCTGCATGCGGATGCTGCCGTCGATCTTGGCCGAGAAGATATTGGTCTGCTGGTAGCTCGGGTCGCCGCCATTGGCGGCGCTCAGCGCCTTGTTCTTCCAGCCGCCCTGACTGGCCACGCCGAAGGCGAAGTTACCGTCCTTGAAACGGATCTCGTTGGGCAGCCCCAGCGCCAGCACCTCGCGTTCGCCGCCGGCACTGGTGAGGGTGCGGGTATCCAGGGTCAGGCCCTCGAAGCTGAAGATGCCCTTGAGGTTGTCCAGCACGTACCAGCCGGCATTGGCGCCGGAACGTATCGCCACGCGCAGGCCGCAGCTCTCCGGCGTGGCTGCGCCGGCCAGGGCGCAGCTGCGCTGGTTGGCCGTCCACTGCGCCGGATTGTTGGTGGTGGGCGTGCCCCAGAGCACACCCCCGTCCTTGTTGATGCTGAACTCGCCGGACAGATAGACCCCGCCCTGCCCGCTCATCTCGCTGAGAGCGCTGTCGTCCAGCGCCTGCATTTCCGCCAGGGCCAGCGTCGGCAACAGCGACAGCAGAACTCCAGCCGTTCTAGCGCAGGTCATAGCTGCTCACCTTCAGGTAGTTGAAGCTCAGTCCGGAAATCTCGTTGCGACCGAAGTTGTAACCACCGGTGGGAATGGCGGTCGGGCTGCTACGGGTGCCGCCGACGGTCAGGTTCTCGAACACCAGATTGGTACGCGGCGCGTTGGCATAGAAGTCACTGGCCAGGGCCTGGCGCTGCGCCGCCGTGGTGGCGCCCGTAGTCGGGTTCTGCAGCTCCAGGACGAACTGGCCGTCGGCGCTGGAGCGCAGGCGCAGCGGCTGCGTCTTGCCGTAGCCCAGGGCGATATTGGCGTAGCCGTTGGTGATGTAGAGGGTGCGCGCACCGCGCTGGGCGGCCGTCTCGCCCGCGGTATTGCAGTTGGCCTGGGCGCAGGACATCACTTCCAGGGTCTTGGCGAAGATGTTGATGCGTGCCTCGCCGACCAGCTCGCCGTTGCCGTTCTGCCCGGGGTCGCCCCACAGACGCAGATAGGAGCCGTCCATCACCAGCTGGTGGAAGTCCAGCGCCAGCATCTCGGTACGCCCGGCTGCCACTTGGAAATCGAAGCGCACGCCCAGATCGGCGCGCCCGCTGGCGGAAGTCGAGCAATTAGAGCCAGCCGCCGCATAACCATCGATGCAGGGATTGCCACCAGCGACCAGCCGCTCGGGAAACTTGAACGACAGCACGGTGATGTTGTTCGGGGTGGTCTGTACCCATTGCCCGTCGTCGCGCAGGGTACGCAGCTCCTCGCCCTTGGCCAGTTCCAGCTCGAAGGGATGATCGAGGCTGCCGATGGTCACCGGAGTCAGGTTGGCGCCCTTGTTGCTGCCGGCTGCGCCCAGATAGAGGTTCTTCACGGAGATGGGCACGTTGCGCCCCTGGCCGTCGGTGATGTCGTTGATCACGATCTGAGCGCCGGAGCCATCCAGCAGCACCTGATCCAGCACGAAACCCAGGCCGGCGCCCTGCACGTCGGACAGCTCGGCATCGCTCAGGGGCTCCATGGCCTGGGCCATTGCAACCGGCAATGAGGCCGCCAGCAGCAGGTAGCGACTCATGCTCATGGTCAGCACCCCGCCGTGGCACTGCCCAGACAGGTGTCCTGCCGGGGAATGCCGTTGAACGCCTGGTCGAAATTGATATTGATCGGCGAGACCAGGTTGCCGTTGGCGTCACGGTACTTAGGCATGTTCATAAAGGCACCGCGTAGGGTACTGACGAAGGCATTGCTGTCCATATCACGCCAAGCCAGATCCTGAGTCTGCAGGGAAATGAAGAATCCGCGAGCCGCCCCCTCGATCGTGGCCGTATTGGCATTGTCCGCCACGTTCATATTGCCCACTGGCAGCGACTGAAACTGGGAGAGGTTGAAACAGGTCTGGATGCCGAGGATGCCGCAACCGTTGGACTTGAGGATGGCCAACGCCGCATCCGAGATCAGCGGCAGGCAGCCACTGGTGCAGCTCAGGCCGTCGCCGTTCTTGATCCCGGCCATAACGCCACGCACCGGGTCGGCGACGCCGGTCGCGGCAACCAGTTCGGCGTCGGCTTCGAGAATGCTGGAGCGGTAAATGCCACCGAGAAACAGGGCGGTCTGCTGGGCGAGGTTGGCGCTGTCGTAGATCGCGTTGGCGGTGCCCTTGATGTGCACGGGGATATTGCCGGTCAGGCTCTGGATGTCGCCGGACAGTACACCCTTGGCTTCACCGAAGCCGATTCGCACGCCAACCACGCGATTGCCGTCGTAGGCCAGCTCCAGGAACGGGTTGGCGATCTTGAAAGGGTTGATGCTGTCGTTGGCACCCACGGTGCCCAGCGCGAAGTTGTTGATCAGGATGTCGGAGGACCCCGCCGCCTCGCCGACCCGGTTGTACTGACCAAGCTGCAGCTTCTTGATGTTCAGCTGGGTATCGATGTTCAGACCGAAATTGACCCGGGTGTAGTTGATGCCGGCGTTGCTGTCGGTGGTCAGGTTGATGAAGGCCTGCCCGGTGATGTCCGACAGCTCACTGTCCTCCAGCTCGACCATCTTGGCCTGAGCCGGGGCGCTCAGTGCCGCAGCGCAGACCAATGCCAGAGCATGTTTGGCGAAGCGAAAGGACGGGCGCATGGCGAAAACCCCTTTTCTTGTAATGGCTGTCGAGCGTTCCGACTCGAGTCCTTATGGCCACTATAGGGATGCCCGGCGCAAAACGGCCCGACCCATAGTCGAGAAAAGGATGGCAAGGGCCTGTACTGCCCCGTGCCAGGGCGGCGCCAGTGTTACCGCGGGTCACATCGCCGTAACACCCGCGGCGCTCAATGCTGGCGGAACAGGGCCAGCAGATGCTCGGCAATGGCGCCGCGGATGGCGTCGATGCTCAGGCGTGAGCAGTGTGCGAGCTTGACCGGGTTGATGCGGTGCAGGTGCAGCGAGGGCATGCGCGCCTCGTACTCGCGCAGATCGCCCTTCACCAGTACCGGCAGAAAATGCTCGCCGCGCGCCCGATAGCGCTCGATCAAAAGACGCAAGCCTTCCTGGAAGGGCAACTCGCGCGAGGCGATCAGACGCGACTCGCCGGGCACCTTCAGATACAGGCCATCGAACCCCACCGCTTCGCCGGGCAGGATATGCACGCCGGTGGGCTCCACGGCATCGGCGGGAATGTCATGAAAGGTGTCGTGCCAGGCCATCTCGTCCGGCAGGATGGTGATGCCGCCCTCCTCGTCCTGCGGCACCACGAAGCTGTAATTGCTGTAGAGCTTCTCGACATAGCTGGAGTAGATGCACAGGCGATTCTCGAAACGGCGCAGAAAGGCAATGGCCTGCGCGCGGTCGGTAATGGCGTGCAGGTCCCAGTTCAGATCGCGCTGGTGCTGCAGCTCATGCCAACGGGCATCGACATTCAGGGCAAGGGCAGTCATCGCAGGCTCCACAAACAGGTTCACCGCTGCACCCCGGCAGAAAGCGTGCCACCGTTCACACCCTGGATTTTCCCAGCCTTTCAAACACTTGCCGGCATTGGAACCGCGCAGTCCGTCCCAATGTGCCGAATAGCGTCACCTGCCTCTGATCGACTTGCGCTCATAAACGGCACTCGCCTTGCAGTACAATCGCGTCCTTTAACCTGCCTGGAACCCGGCGCCTCGATGATCGATCCCAAGCGCGTTTTGCGCGCCCTCGCCGAACACTGGACGTTGCTCGAACCGCTCTGCGAGCGTTTCGACGCCGGCACCCTGAGCCTGGTGGAGCTGCGCAGCCAGCTTGCCACGCAGTTGCCCGACGCCACGCCCAGCGACACCACCGCCCTGCTCGACACCTGGATCCGCCTGGACATCCTGGTGCCGGTGGCCAAGAGCCCCAACCGCTTCGAGCTCAACGCGCAGATCCACGACTTTCTCGCCTACCTGCGCCGCGAGCACCGCCTCGGCCTGTGCCTGGAGATCGAAGCCTACCTGCGCCATCTGGAGCGTCTGGCCGGCTATATCCAGGACGCCTTCGAGGTGCGCGACGCCAACGACCTGGCGCGCCAGCTGCGCCTGCTCGATATGCGCGTGCGCGACGTGCTGAAGAAGCTGGCCAACGACGAACAGGCGCTGGTCGGCGTGGCCGACCGGGCCAAGACCAGCGATCGGCAGATTCCCCTGCGCCAGCGCTACGCCGAGGTACTGGCCACCTGGGACGAGTACGTCGAGCCGATGATCCAGCTGGTCGCTGCCGACGGCGCCTTCGAGCAGGGCGTGCGCCGGGTCGAACAGGTGCTGCTGCGCCTGCTCGGCGACCAGCAGCGCCTCGGCCAACTGGTCGACGACGACCTGCTGCTGCGCACCCACGCGCGCATCCTAGAGATGCAAACCACCGCCCAGCTGACCCTGCGCAAGGCTCGCGAGCTGCTGCTGCCGCTGCGCGAGGAAGCCCGCCGGCACAATGCCGTGACCCGTGGCGCGGCGCTGGCGCTGTCGGTGATCCGCAAGAAGGGCATCGACGCCGTGCCGCAGGCGGCCATGCCGCTGTTCACCCGGCCGCAGAGCAACTTCCTCGGCAGCGCCAGCCAGGTCGAGGCCTACGTCTACGCCCTGGCGCGCTTCGAAGCCAAGCCGGCGCATTTCCCCAAGGCCAGCGGCAGCCGCAAGGGCGGCGCGCCCAAGGCGCCGAAGACCGCGCGGGAAATGATCGAGCGCTGCGAGCAGGCCCTGCCGCTGCCGGACCTGATGGCCTGGCTGCTGGAGCAGGAGCCCGAAGGCGCCACCGACGAGCTGCTCTACTGGTTCTCGCGCCTGTCGCGCGAGTCGCGCTTCCAGCGTGAACGCCTGGAGCGCCGCCAGTACCTGACCCGTGACCATGAGGTCAGCCTCGCCTCCTTTGCCCTGGTAGGCCAGCCCAATGGCTGAGCTGCCCGCAGGGTGCGCTGTGCGCACCGCAACCGACGACCTGGTGCGCACAGCGCACCCTACGACTGCCCGTGAGCATTGCGTATGAACATCGATCTGAAAGAAATGACCCAGCTCGCGGCCGCCTTCCGCGACCTGTTCAAGGGCTACCACATCTCCCGCAGCGAGCCGGAGTGCTACGCCCAGCTGTCCAGCATGCAGGACCAGTACCGCGCCCTGTTCCGCGCCCTCGGCTTCGAGCTGGTGTGCGACCCGCGCGGCTTCTACTACTTCGTCCCCGAGCAGGTTGCGCCGCAGGTGAACAAGACCGCCCAGCGCCTGGCGCTGTTCACCTTTATCCTGGTGGAGCATCTGGCCGACCAGGGACGCGACCCGCTCTCAGTGCTCGACGGCGGCAGCATCGGCCGTGACGAGCTGCCGGCGCTGCTGGAAAAATACCGCGACCTGTTCCTGCAGGCCGAGGTGACCACCTTCGAGGAACTGGAGGACAAGATCATCCGCCGACTGGTGCAGCTCGGCTTCGCCGAGGACAGCAACGGCGTGTACCGCTTCCTGCCGCCGATGCACCGTTTCCTCGACGTCTGCCTGTCGGTGCAGCACGACCGCGACCTGGCCGCCAGCCTGCACAGCAGCGATCTGCCGCTGCCGGCGCCGGTGCTGCTGGACGATGACGGCGACGCTGACGCGACCGCTGTCATCGATATCGAAGAATCCGAGGAAGACGCCCTGGCCCGCGCCATGGCCGAAGAACGCGCCGCACAGGAGATGGACGCATGAGCCAGGAACGCTACGGCATCCGCCGCTTCGCCCTGCTGAACACCGCCGGCTACAGCCTCGGCCTGTTCCCGCTGGAAAACCCGCTGTCGGTCTACGGCGCCAACAACCTGGGCAAGTCCGCCTCGATCAACGCCCTGCAGTTCCCGATTCTGGCGCGCATGTCGGACATGAGCTTCGGCAAGTACAGCCTGGAAGCCTCGCGCAAGTTCTACTTCGCCAGCGACACCAGCTACATCCTCGTCGAGGTCGCCCTGCCCCATGGCCCGCACGTAATCGGCGTGGCCGGTCGCGGCCCAGGTGGCGGCTTCGGCCACCAGTTCTTCGCCTACGCCGGTGAGCTGGATCTGGAGCACTATCAGCAGAACGGCACCTGCCTGCGCCAGCGCGAACTCTTCAAGAACCTCGGCCAGGCCGGCATCACCGCCTACGAACTCAAGCCCGACGAACTGCGTCGCCTGCTGGTCGGCGGCCACACCAGCATCCCGCTGGACCTGACCCTGATCCCGCTGCGCTCGACCAGCGAACAGAGCCTGAAGACCTTCCGCGCGCTGTTTATCAACCTGCTGCATATGAGGGAGATCACCGCGGCCAAGCTCAAGCAGCTGTTCCTCGATGCCTTCGAGCACAGCCTGCGCTCGGGCAGCGTCGACTATATCGCCGCGACGGAAGAGGCCTTCCGCGACGTGCGCCGCATGGAACAGGACTACCAGGCCCTGGTCACCGCCGGCCCCTTGATCGAGGCGCTGGCCTCAGGCGTGGCCCAGCGCGAAGTGCTGCGCGGCAAGCTGCATCGCCTCTCGCCGCTGCTGGATAACCTACTGGGCACCTGGCACGACTACGCCGATGCGCGCAAGGAAGAGCTGGTAATCCAGGCCGAGCACTATCGCAACGAGCAGGACGGCCTACAGAACGAGCAGCGCGGCGGCACGGCCGAGCTGATGCGCCTGGAGCGCGAGATCAGCGAGATCCAGCGCTGGCTGGGCGAGCTTTCCGTGCTGAAGAACCGCTTCGCCCTGGTCAACGATGCCAAAGTGCTGGAAGAGCAACTGCTCGCCGCCAAGGACGCCCACGACGAACTGGCCGGCGCCCTGGCGCAGTCGCGGCAGTTCTCCAGCGAAGACCTGGACGAGCGCCTGCGCGACCTGGAAAAACGCCTCAAGTCGGTCAAGCAGCAACTCGACCACGCCGACAACAACAGCTACTCGCGCCTGCGCGAGGAATTCAGCCAGCAGGACGTCGACCGTCTGATGCGCCTGTTCAACGGCCAGTTGTTCAGCCTGCCGCTGGGCGAGAAAGGCATCCAGGCCGAGGGCGACGACTGGGTCAAGGCGGTCGAAGCGGTACTGGATCGCTTCAAGGGCGACACCTTCGCCGTGCCGGGCCTGTCCATCGACCTCAGCCATATCGAGCCCCCGGCGCTGCAGGCACTGGCGGACCGCGCCGCTCTGCGCGATCAGAAGGATCGCCTGGAGCGCGAGCTCAAGCAGCTCAAGACCCAGCAGTCGGTGGCCGCCGACCGCGCCGCCAGCAAGGCCCAGGCCGAGACGCTGTACCAGGCCGTGCTGGATGCGCAGAAAGCCCTGGAAGACTTCCGCAAGAGCCAGACCCTGGCCGCCGAGGAGCCGCAGAAGCTGGAGCGCCTGGCCGAACTGGAAGGCGCCCAGGACGAACTCAAGCGCGCCAGCGATGCCTTCGCTGAACGCGTACAGCAACTCTCCGCCAAGCTGCAGCTGGTCGGCCGTCAACTGGCCGATCTGGAAGCCAAGGAGCGCACCCTGGAAGACGCCTTGCGCCGTCGCCAACTGCTGCCGGCCGACCTGCCCTTCGGCACGCCGTTTATGGAGCCCGTCGACGACAGCCTGGACAACCTGCTGCCGCTGCTCAACGACTACCAGGACACCTGGCAGGCGCTGCAGCGTATCGACGGTCAGATCGAGGCGCTCTACGCCCAGGTACGCCTGAAGGGCGTGGCCAAGTTCGACAGCGAGGACGACGTCGAGCGTCGCCTGCAACTCTTGGTCAACGCCTACGCCCACCGTCAGGACGAGGCCCTGACTCTGGCCAAGGCGCGCCGTGCGGCGGTCACCGACATCGCACGTACCCTGCGCAATATCCGCAGCGACTATGACAACCTCGAGCACCAACTGGCACTGTTCAACCGCGAGATCAACAAGCGCCAGGTCTCCAACCTCTCGAGCTTCCGCATCGTCCTGGCGCCGAACAAGGAAGCCCTGCGCCATATCGATCAGATCATCCACAGCGCCGGCCAGTACGAGGAAGGCGAAACCCTGTCGGTGTTCGACCTGTCGCAATCGGCCGACCAGGACGCCAAGAACGAGGAAGCCAAGGACTACCTGTCGCGCCTGGTCGCCGCCAATGGCAACCAGCTCGGCCTGAAGGATCTGTTCGAACTGGCCTTCGAAATCACCAAGGTGCACGGCCAGCCGATCATCCACACCGACATCGATGGCGCCGCCTCCAACGGCACCACCATGACCATCAAGGCGCTGACCAACATGTACCTGTTGCTGCACCTGATGGACCGCGAGCAGGCCGGACGCATTCGCCTGCCCTACTACCTCGACGAGGCGGCGGACATCGACGAACGCAACCAGCAGGCGCTGATCGAAACCAGCCTGCAGCTCGGTTTCGTGCCTATCCTGGCGTCGGTCAAGCCGCAGGTCTCGGCCCACGTGGCCATCGACCTGGAAGGCGGCAGCGGCCCCAACGGCATCTATATCGACGAGGCGGACTGGAAGTTCATCAAGCCGCGCGAAAGTGCCAAGGCGCAGGTGCCCCAGCAGGAAGAAACGGCCGAACCGGCCTGACCGCTCCTCCCACGGTCATGCG
Source organism: Pseudomonas sp. GD04158 (assembly GCF_029834875.1). Classification (NCBI taxonomy): domain Bacteria; kingdom Pseudomonadati; phylum Pseudomonadota; class Gammaproteobacteria; order Pseudomonadales; family Pseudomonadaceae; genus Pseudomonas; species Pseudomonas sp. GD04158. The sequence goes on from NZ_JAODYT010000073.1 coordinate 15,543, forward strand.
GCCGCGGGCGGACTTCCGTAGGGTGCGCCATGCGCACCAACGAGCAATGCCAAACCCTCTACGGGTGTAGGGCATAGGACGGATGTCGCTTTTCACATCCGCCCTCACGAGCTCGTAGACATGAAAAGGGCCGCTCACTGCGGCCCTCTTCGTTACTTACTCACTGCTGCAGCACGATCTTCGGCGCCCACTGCATCCAGCCTTCCTGCGGCTCGTCGAACAGAGCGAAGGTCTGTCCCGGCTGCGCCGGGCCGCCCATTTCCGGATTGTTCGGCGTGGCGAAGGCGATACCCCCTTCGAGCAAGGCCTCAAGCGATTCGGTTCGCACCTTCACGCCCTTGAACAGCCCGGCATCCACGCCGATGCCGCTGGCATTCCAGAAACGGCTGCCGCTGCGCACCAGCGGTGCATAGCGCGGTTCGATCAGCACATGGATCAGCACACGATCCGAGGTCGGCCCCAATTCGAAATCCACCACCTTGCCCACCGGCACCTCGCGGTAGCTGACAATCACGCCCGGCTTGATCGAGCCGCGTCGCGGCGCACTCAGTACCAGGCGCAGGCCTTCTTCGCGCACGGCCTGATTCGGTGCATTGGCCAGGGCGACGAACTCGGTACGCCGCGCCCCTTTCTGCCCGGCAGGCTGCACTTCCAGATACTGACCGCTGACCAGGGTGCCGAGATTGGCAGCGCGAGTCAGGCTCAACTCGGGCCTCACTACCCAGAAACGCGTGCCTTCACGGGCGATCTGCTCGGCCGCCTGGGTAATGCGCACATTGAGCATTACCGCCTGCAGGTCATCGGTCAGGCTCAGATTCTCCACCTTGCCCACTTCCAGCCCCTTGTAGCGCACCAGGGTGCCGGGCTGCAGGCCGTCACCATCGGCAACGCGGATGCCAATCTGCAGACCGGGCTGCAAGGCATCGTCGCGATCCGCATGCAGGGCGAAACGCAGCACGCGACCTTCACCCCTGGCCGCCTTGGGATCCGGTGTTTCGAACGCAATGCCGCCGGCGAGCAATGTCTGCAACGACTCGCTCTTGAGCTCCACTCCCGACAATCCGCCTTTTAGCGTGATACCGCTGGCGTTCCAGAAGCGGGTCGAACTGTTCACCAGATGGCTGTATTCCGGTTCGATATGCACACCCAGCACCACCTGGCTGTCGTCGCGTGACAGCTGAAAGCTCTGCACGCTGCCCACTCTGATTTGCCGGAAAAGAATCGGACTTCCCACTTCCATCGAGCCCAGGCTGTCGCTGAAAAGCACCAGGTGCAAGCCAGGTGCGCCCAGATCCAGCGGCGGCGCCTTGGCTCGCGCCTCGAACTCGCGCCGAGGCGGGCTGCCGCTTTCGCCGGGGCGAATGGCGATGTAGTTGCCCTTGACCAGCGCCTCCAGCCCGGTGATACCGGCCAGCGAGATGGACGGCCTGACCACCCAGAAATCGGTACCCTCGACCAGGTAGTCCTCGGTGCGCGGGTCGAGCATCAGTTCCACCTGGGCGCCGCTCAGATCCTTGTCGACCTTGAACGTCTTCATATGGCCGACCTGGATGCCTTTGTACATCACCGGGGTACGCCCAGGCTCCAGGCCTTCGAAGTCATGCAGCTTGAGCGAAATGCGGATGCCGGCCTGGGCCGCCTCGTAGTCCTCGTAGAGGCGGAAAGGGATGCTGGGGTCGGTTGCAGGACTGTCGGTACGATGCTCGGGTGTAGCAAAGGCGATACCGCCGGCAACGATGCTCGCCAGCGACTCGGTGCGCACCTTCACCCCCGACAGCCCGGCATCGACGGAGATGCCGCTGGCGTTCCAGAAACGCGTGTGCTTGCGTACCAGGCTGGCGTACTCCGGCTGGATGAAGACCTTCACCTCCACCGTGCTCTGGTTCTCGGCAAGGGCGAAGCTCTTCACCCGGCCCACCTGGATCTGCTTGTAGAAGACCGGGCTGTCCTTGTTCAGCGAACCCAGGCGTTCGGCCTTGAGTGTCAGGTGCAGTCCAGGCACATCGTCCGCCAGCGGCGGCGCCTCGGGCAAGGCGGTGAATTCGCGGCTCGGTTCGCCTTCACCAGGGCTTACGGCGATGTAGTTGCCGGACACCAGGGTTTCCAATCCGGTGACACCCGCCAGCGTGACACTGGGTTTGACCAGCCAGAAGCGAGTCCCCGTGACCAAGCGGGCCTCCACTTCCTTGTTCATCTCCAGCGTGGCGATTACCCCACGCCGTGCCTCGCTGCGATCCAGCGTCAGGGCGATGACCTTGCCGACCGGCATCCCCTTGTAGATCACCTCGGTCTTGCCGGCCTGAATGCCGTCGCCGCTTTCGAACATCACCTGAATCTCGATGCCGGCCTCGCTATAGGCACGCCAGGCCAGCCAGCCACCAATCAGCAGAGCAATCAGCGGCAGAACCCAGATGGCCGACCAGTTGGAGGCCGGCCGTGTTTTTGCCATTGGCAGATCAGTCATGGTCAGGTTCCGTATTGTCCCAGATAAGACGAGGGTCGAAAGTGAGAGCGGCCAGCATGGTCAGGATCACCACACTGGCAAAGGCAGCCGCGCCGAGTCCGGGCTCGATACTGGCCAGGCTGCCGAAATTCACTAGCGCCACCAGAATGGCGATGACGAAGATATCCAACATCGACCAGCGGCCAATCCATTCGATGAAGCGATACATGAGGATGCGCTGACGTGCCGACATAGGCTGATGGCGTTGCACCGAATACAGCAGCAGGGCTATGCCAACCAACTTGAAGGTGGGCACCAGGATACTGGCGATGAAGACCACTGCGGCAATCGGCAGCATGCCAAAGTGAATCAGCTCCAAGACACCGCCCATAATGGTCGCAGGCGCCCCCTTGCCCAGGCTGTTGACCGTCATGATCGGCAGCAGGTTAGCGGGGATATAGAGAATCGCCGACGTCAGCAACAGGGCCCAGGTGCGCACCAGGCTATTGGGGCGACGCGCATGTATTTGCCCACCGCAGCGGCTGCAGTATTGGTGCGCGGCATCCGTCTCGACAGGGTTGAGCTGGTGACATTCATGGCAGATCAGCAGCCCTGCATCAATCGCCCGCATGAATGTCCTCCCCGGACAGCGCTTCCCAGATCTGATGCGGCGACATGGTCACCTCCAGCCACACCTGCACCAGAAGCAGCGCGATGAAACAGAACAGCCCCAGCCCCAGACTCAAGTCGGCCAGGTCCATCAGCTTCACTATGGCGACCAGAATGCCCATGAAATAGACCTCAAGCATCCCCCACTCACGCATATGGTGATAAATCCGATATAGCAGCAAACCATAGCCGCGGCCGAAGTCCAGGCGAATGCTGAGCAGTACCAACAGTTGGCAGAGCAACTTGAGCAGCGGCACGGCCATGCTGCAGAGAAAGACCACGACCGCGATACCCTGCATGCCACTCTCGTAGAGACCGAGCACCCCGCTCCAGACGGTATCCTGCGAGGTCTGCCCCAGCAGATTGAGCTGCATGATCGGCAGGAAATTGGCCGGCACATAGAGCAGCAACGCCGTCAGCACCAAGGCCAGACTACGGCGCACGACATGATGTCGGTGACTGAACAACTCGTAACCACAACGCGGGCATTCGGCGCTTTCACCATCCTGCAGCACCGGTTTGCGCATCAGCAGATCGCACTCATGACAGGCGACCAGTTGCTCGACAGGCAAGGATGACAAGGACGGTTCGGGCGGCGAGTCAGACATGAAAGTCTCCTGCAGAATTCGCGCATTCTACCGAGCGTAGCCAAACGCCGGCACACCCGTAG